>JBCCSJ010000426.1:0-3735 GCA_039200505.1 Planctomycetota bacterium
ACCGCTTAAATCCGTATTGGCACCCCCATTAGCATTTGATTCCGCTAATTTAGTCAATGCAGGAACGATCGTGATCTGAGCCGTCCCACCACCGAGTCGATCGATCGTTAAACCTGCTGGGTCATCGAGATCCTGCTCATCGAAGATCTTTGTATCGTAAACGTATTGGGTCGTAACGCCATCGGCTGCAGCAACTCCGCCCACGCCAGCGATTGGCGGATTGTCTCGAGTGATTGCTCCCAGCGGCGATTTCCAAACGGTTCGATATTGAACACGCCCATTGGGTCGATAAGCAGTAGTCGTTTCAGAGAGAGTTTTAGCATCGATTGGGTCGAGAAGATTCGAATGCGAGTCGTAATCTGCAATCGTTGCCGAATGAACCGTTTGACCGTTAGAGTTTTGATTTGTGATGGTCCCATGCCCCAAAGCGTTGCGACTACCTACGGTAAATCCACAACATGTTTGATAGTCCGTGGTAGCCACTCCACCATCTGGGCTTATGACCGAAACCGGCATGGAATCAGGCCCGTAACCATAGCTGGTAGTCATTGCCAGTGGAGTCCCAAAGCCAACAGTTCGTTCTTTCAGATTCCCGGCATCGTCGTAAGTCATGGAAGTTACGATTCCATCGACCGCTGTCGACTGTGTGACATTGCCATCAGCATTGTACTGAGACTGAGTTGTCAGTGTCAGACTATTTTTACTGCGGCTTTGAATCGTTGATCGCCCTAATGCATCGCGGGTCGTTAAGACTTCCACACCCGAGGGATCGATCATTTCGACGATATTGCCAGTCAGATCCCGGATCGCATCATTAATTCGAATCGTAGGATTGTTGATCGTTTGACGCGTTGCATCAAGTACCTGAGTATTGTTGCTGTAGGTAACCGTCGGGTCACGAGTCTCAATCGTTCGCACGGTCTGCCGATCGGCTGAATAGCCAAAATAAGTTCGGGTTTGAGGGCCACCAGCGGTTACCTCCTTAAACAACAACTGATTGTTTTGGTAAACAAACCGATTCTGCTTCAGCACTCCCGTACTGGCTGTATCGGCATCAAACAAAACACGGCCTCGATAATCATATTCGTACGATTTTCGGGTGTGGTTGCCATAGATATAGGAAGGCCTTCCGCGCGAAGACGCAACTCTGTAGACTTGGAATCAGGCATAAGCTGGAAAGATTGGAATGGCACTCGAAAACTGCGTCCCCGTTCGCGGGTGATTGCAGATATGAGCCTGAACTTCCTTGAACGTGAAGTGCTGTGTCGCGGGCATCGGTTGATTCGAATTCCTGAAGAAAGTGATGACGGCACCGATGCGTTTATGAGAACGCACCGCCCGGAGACAACCGAAGTAGAAAATGGACAAGAAGATTTTCAGCTTAAGGCGACTGACAATCTCGAGATTGTTGGAAATGGCAATTTGATTCGATACCAAGCCGAAGTGGCTCATCTCCATTTCTGGTATCACCAAGTTTTTCATCCGTTTATCCTCGTGATGTACGATGCTGAAAACCACCGAGGGTATTGGGTTGATGTACAAGCTTACCTCGATGAGCATTCGGAAGAATTTGGCGATGCGTTAGAAAACGAAGCGACGACGATGGCGATTCATTTGCCTGTTGCCAATGAATTGGATGAGTCAGCAATTGATCGGTTTCGTGAGATTTTACTCGAGCGGACAAACAAGATAGATTCGAAGGATTGAACATGTCTGACAAATTGACGAATAAGGAGCTTCGGCAGCTTTTGTTAGAACTTGGTTTTGAGCGAAAGACGATGGTAAAGAACCATAGCCGTGTTTTTCGGCATCCAGAATCAAAATGCATAATTGTTGTTCCAGACAATCGCAACGATGACGCGGCAAGGCTTGCGGATGTTCTTGGCGTCAAGGACCAATTGGCTCAGCATGGACATCTTGAGGAAACGGTATTTGATCGCTTTCTTACCGAACGGAAACTACCTGCGGCCTAGTTGATTTTGCGCACTTCCTGCTTCCGTGGTACGCTGATCCGCACAAAAAAGCCCCAACCGAAGTCGGGGCCAAAATCTCTATCGCTCGAGTTCGCATGTCTCGAGACAGCAGGAACAAACGTCTTCTAGCTGAAACGTCGTTGTTTCTGTATGGCAACATTGACTTCTTGGCTGAAGACTTGAGTAGAAAGCCAATATCTGTTGCTGTTGTTTAAGCTGAACATCCAGGCTCTTGCTCAATGCAATGAGTGCATAATTGAATGGTGAATTCATAATTGGAAGGAAAAGAAGTAAGATTGAATCGAGGCTGATTCGGTGGGCTACGCGGCATACAACAAAAGGGAAAAAGTAAAACGCGGATTGTGAGTCCGCTTCGCAAATGTCATCGCCCTGCGTCAAGGTGGAGCCGGAGTGAAGCGGAGGACTACCTTGATGCTGCGGCGTACAATTGAAGAAATGCGGACTGATCAGCCAGAACTACCAAGTACTTTCTCACAACTCGATTGAGGCTTGGTTATTCCCAGGAAGAAGCTCAGCGTAGCTGTCTTCTCAGAATTGTCCGGCTCAACTACGAGGCTTTGGTTTTTCCCGTCGAAGCCTCCATGCTCTTTCAACAAATGCTTCGTTTGACTCATCCATAGCTAGTGCAATCGTTGCAGCGGTAAGGCTAGGTTGGGAGGTGCTATCGACCTTCACAGCCTCGACTTTATCGAAAATGCTTTCAGAGATATTGAATCCCTTTGCTAGTTCGGGCGTCGCAAATTTCACAAATCGCATTGAATGAGCCCAGTGACGCCACCTCTTGATTTCGTGGTCTGCCCACGCGCTGGATCGGGCAAGAACACTCTTTACAGCAAGACCTTTTGGGTTCTGCGTGTCATGCAGCAATCTTATCCTTGCCGCCTCGACGAGAAAAACAACAAATAGCTGTTGCCATACTTCATAGCAATGCTTCTCTAGCTGAGCACAATATTCGTTTTCTTCTTGCTCTTGGAAAATCGACAAAGTATCGAGCGCATTTCTGATGTGCTTCATCCCCTTCAAAACTTGTTGTTCAAGCTCACTGGAGGGACTTTGCGAAGGGTGGTTGGAACGAGATCGAAATTTTGATTCGAGACTGGGCAGCTGACAAGAACCAAGCAAACGAGGCGTTGCCGTTATGATTTCGGAAAGGCAAGTTGCAAAGAGCTTTGATGACCTTTGGCGAAACGTGACGCCGCTCTTGCGTCCGAACTTCGTTGCGATGTTTAACACCGCGTATCGCGAGCCTTTACTTGACGACGAGGGCCGCGAAGTTGAACCCGTCGCGAATCGCCCCCGGAACAACCCGTCGATCGTAGCGGAGTTGGGTTTCTTGATTGGGGCTGCGCAAGTTGAAAAACAACTAAGCAACGCAGCCATTCGCGAATCACAAATCGTCATTAGTGACTGCAAGGACAACGCCAAGTTGCGGATCGCAAAGTACAATGAGCTTGCCGGCGATGAAATTTCGATTTCCGAAAGCGAATTCGAGGAGGCACTCGAAATTGCTCACCGGTACGAACTCCTTTTGGGTGTGAATCCCCAATCGGCAGAGTTCTCACCGTTGATACCGGGTGCTGGGATTGTCGATACCTGTGAAGCAGACATTGCCGCTGGTGCATGCCTTTGGGAGGTAAAGGCAGTTCGCCGGAATGTCGCGGGAAAAGACATTCGCCAACTCTTGGTATACCTTGCTTTGAACTACGCGTCTGGAAGAGACAATTGGACGCAAGCAGGCATC
>JBCCSJ010000427.1:0-3732 GCA_039200505.1 Planctomycetota bacterium
ATCGAAAGCTGACTTGGGTTTTTGTTACGCTGTGTACGACGTTGTTTTTTGAGCGCTGATGCGCCCCAAAGCTTCCACGTTGTCCAAATCGCACTGCAGCCAACCAGGAAGAAACCTGAACCGACCACGCCAATGTAAAGCCAACCCCAAAAAGGCCCCAACGATTTTGCGTAACTGTAGTTAGTAGCTAACCAATTAGGTAACAAGATCAGAGCAAGCCCGAGAACGGCTAAAATCGAGATTAAGAATACGCCAGAAAAAGTTTTTCGAAGACTCATTAATTGTCAAAAGTTGTGCGTTGAAATTTTTTAGTTGGAAAATGCCGGATCTCCATCGACAATCGCCGAGTTTCTTATTCGGGCGAAGTCAACAAATCTTGTGAAGTCTATCTTTTTCGAAGCAATCCTCCAATAAAACCTCCTAAAATCTGGGGATTCACCCCATCCTCGAAATCCAACTCAGATTTCTACTGTACTCGCAACGAGGGCATTCGCATGAATCGTCACGGTCGAAACACGATCCTTTTGCTAATTGCGTTGGGGTTCGGATTCTGGTTGATACGTGCGGTTTTGATCCAGCCCGAATTCGAGGCCCCAGAAAATCAGACCCGGAAAATTGTGGGAATGCTCAGTCCCGAAAAACAATTGGAACTTTGGAAAAATGAGCAGCTCGCACACGAGTTAGAACAAAAATTTTGCCATGACTTTTTGATCCAATGGTCGCAGCGGAAGGCCGCGGTGATCGAAACAATGCTGACAGGCGAATTCACCGCGACGGTTCCCGCGGTGCCCTGGAAAGAACGGACAATCGATTCCATCGTAGAACGAAACCGCTCGTTCCCAGGTGAAGAAGACGTACGAAGATGCAGCAACGCCGAATTTGTTTCCTATCTACTCGAACCTCCTGCCCAATTGGATCCCATTTCATTGGATGCTTCCCTGGCCTCTTTTTACCAGTCGGAAAAGGGTTTCCTGATCGGCAAAATTCTGTTGGGCATGACCGGAATGGACAACAACGGGCACCTCAACGAGTTTTCCTCCGTTCAAGAGGTTGGCCTTAAACGCAGCGAACGTCCTGGAGAAGAAGACCAGTACGAAATTGCTCAATGGGTCATCCTTGAAGAAACCTGGAAAGTAAGTCCACAAAAATTTTTTACCGAGATTACAGAAACGTCTGGCTTGGATTCGATCAAAATTAATGACCATTGGACCCTGGAAATCGCCAACCGAAAAACAGCCCGTTTGACGTATCAAGTTCAAATGGCGGTAGAAGACTTCGACAACGATCTCGACCCAGATGTTTTGGTTTGTACAGCCGACGGAAATTACTTCCTATTTGAAAATCAAAACGGTCGCTATCGAGACGTTTCCAAAAAAATCCAAATAGAACCCGATTCCGCCAAGGATTTTCAAATTTCCTGGTCCGACGTCAATGGTGATTATTTTCCTGATCTCATTCTTGGCACCCAACTTTTGATCAGTCAGGCTGGTCAATCATTTGTAGTGACGTCAACTCAAATTCCTCCCGGACAAGTTCAACCTGTTGACGTCAATTGCGATGGCCAGTTGGACCTTCACATCACGCGATGTAATTGTTGGCCTTATCAATTCAATGCCTCCAAGCAAGCGACCGACGAGCATACCTTTCTAATCAATTGTGGGAACGGCCAATTTCAAACTTATCAGATTCCATCCCGATCCAATCTGAATGTCGCAAGCGTCACCGCGGCAAAATGGTTCTATTTTGATGACGATTTAAAACCGGACTTGCTTGTCACCCGGTTCGGACAATCCAACGAAGTTTGGATCAACCACTCGGATGGTCAGAACATCGATTTTCAACTTGTCAATAAACTACAAGCTGAGTTTTCTGCCAACGCGTTGACAACGGGAGCTGCAATCGCCGATTTTGACAACAATGAAAAACTGGATTTCATCGTGACTCAGCCGTACTCGACAATTGCCCAAAGGATTCTTGGGGAAATCAGGCTCGACGATTATCCGGTCCCGCCACCGCCAGAATCTCGATTAGGAAATTTGGGCGTTCAATTCTTTCGTGGCAGGAATCCAAAAGATATTCGTAGAGACTGGATCCTTGAGCCTCAGTCCCAGCCACGTCAGTCGTGTTGGAGCTGGAACCCAAACGCCGCAGACTTTAACAATGATGGCTGGACTGATCTTTATCTGCCTGCTGGAATGAATAGTGCCGATTCACAAGCTTGCGACGGTGAGTCTTGTTTTTGGATGGGATACGCTTTGATGCCCAATGATCGGTTTCGACCGATGCGACAGCTAGGGCCTTTTTCGATGATCCCAGGCCAGGTTTGGTATCCCGATAGTAAATTCATCCTTGAAAATGATGAAAATTTAGCTGCCTTTCAAAGAAATCAACTTTTTTTGAATCAATCAGGAAAAAGCTATCAGGATATTTCTTTTTCCAGCGGTGCGGACATAAAAAGCGACTCCCGATCGGCAATCGCTTTGGATTTCAATCAAGACGGTAGATTGGATTTGCTGGTAAGTTCTGCCGGAAAAGAAGCCGTCCGAATGTTTCGAAATGAAAGTCAGTCCGGGAATTCGTTGTTTGTCAGACTGAAAGGCAAATCCTCAAATTCTCGCGGGATCGGAGCACGACTGCGACTTGAGACTGGAAAGAAAGTGCTGACTCGAGAAGTTTTCGTTGGTTCCGGAGTTTCGGCTCAAACTTCACCCTGCGTTCATTTCGGACTCGGAAATCAAAAGTCAGTCGGTTCTCTTCAAATTCAATGGCCAGATGGTTTGGAACAAAATTTTGAAAACTTGTCGGCTAACCAGATAATTTTGATCGAACAAGGAAAACCAGAAATTGCCAATGCAAAGGTTTTGAATCTGGCAAAATGATGGATCGGAATCGGTGTGTTGACCTGAATACTCAAAGCCGAGGAATTCGACACGCCTATTTCTTCCCATACGAATTTCCTACCCTACGACTTAACCGCCATAGGCTCGAGCAACTGGGGGAGCATTCATAAAAAAACCCGGCACCCGAGGCAGTGGTACCGGGTCATTGAGAGCCGAGCTGAATACCCAAGAAATATAATTGCAGCTTGGAATATGCCCGGAGGCTTGCTCTCAATATTTCGAAAAGTGAATTGTCATCGTAAATCGCGTTTAGTGCCGCATGGTAAAACGCATCGAAACAAAATATCTCGTCAGATGTTCTTTTACGATCTAAGGTTGATTTTTGTTTGAGTTGTTATTCGGTGCCTTCGTACTTTGCTTTACGGGAATCTTTTTGTTTTTAATATTATCACTGTTCTTTTTTCCCTGCTTCGATTTGCGGTCAAATTGAGCCAACCGTTTTGCGTCTCGCTTTATTTTTTCCATCCCCTGAGCAAGCGTTTCACCGAAATTGGCGGACCTCGTCTTTTGCTCCTTTTCGAGCCGATCCAACCGCTTCTTCAGGGTGGTGATATCAGATTCGGCCTGCCGCTGTTTCAGGTTGTGAAGCTGTTTCAGCAAGTTTTCAACATCTTTTAAAAGTGGTCCCTGTTGCTCTGTTTTTTCGCGAGCAAGCTGCGCCGTTTTGAGTCGGATCTTTGAATTCACAACCCATTGGGCAAGCAAATTAGGGTATCGTGTCGGCGCTCGTTTCTGCTGATTTTGCAGATTACGGATTTCGCGATCGAGGTTTCGCATGGTGATCGCGTATTGCTGTTTTTTATGCCTTTCTAAAGTTTTCAACAGGGGCAAC
>JBCCSJ010000428.1:0-3700 GCA_039200505.1 Planctomycetota bacterium
CCAAGTCGGACCTTCTCCGAACCGTCGGTTTCTGAAGACTCAAAAAATGAGTAAAATGGCTACGTGTAAATCGTAATGCAGTGGAAGAAATAACGTGAATTCGATAGCGGGATTGGAACATATCGTTCGAGAAAACGAACCATTGGCTCCTTACACTCGACTTAAGATTGGTGGACATGCAGAATATTTTGCCGAACCAACCAACTTGGGTGAGCTGACGGAACTGGTCAAACGATTCTCAGAAATGGAGAAACCTGTTCGGCTGATCGGAAGCGGCTCCAATCTGTTGGTTCCCAGCCAAGGGGTCGAAGGTTTGGTGATTCATCTGAGTGCCCCTGATTTTGCCAAAATAGAAATTAAGGAAAATCGCTTAATCGCCGGTGCGGGAACGAAACTCGCACATTTTGTTTCTACGGCAGTGCGAGAAGGGTTTTCGGGGCCCGAACAAATGGCTGGTTTACCTGGTACCATTGGCGGAGCACTACGGAACAATACGGGGGCACATGGTGTCGACATTGGTTCCTGGGTTCAGTCCGCCCAAGTCATGACTCGAGCTGGTGAAGTCTTGAAACGAGAAAAAGACACCCTCTCGTTTTCCTACCGTCAAAGTAGCTTAAGCGAATTAGTGATTCTGTCGGCCGAGTTTGCATTCGAAAAAGAGCCATCTGAAACCCTAACCAAACGAATGCAAAAAACTTGGATTGTACGTCGGGCTAAACAACCAGGAATCGATCAATTTGCCGCCTACATGTTCGAAGATCTCGGAGGCGAGAGTGCTTCGGATTTGATTGATCAGGCAGGTCTTAAAGGTTTGCAGGTCGATAAAGTCAAAGTGCTCGACACCGATCCCAATTTTTTTGTTGCTGAACCCGATGCTACCAGCCAGAACGTCATTGAAATGATTGACAAGGTAAAAAAAGAAGTCAGTCAAAAACTGGACGTTGAGTTGAAAACGGCAATTCAAATCTGGTAATCGGCAAAAGCCGATAATTTACAGGGCTGAAATGGCTCTTTGCCTCGGCAATTAAAACTTCGTTCGTTGTTTCTATTGATACGGTGGCGATCATTGTATTGCCGATTCTGATTGGACGGGTAAATCGCTCCCATCACAGTTGGCAAAAGTCTGCGATCTTCAGATTTCGATAATCGAATTGGACGATTATGTTGAAATCAAAGGATCGTAATGCCTCGTCAAAATCCAGACCTATTGGATCGGCTGATACTCGGATTTTCCCTACGCGGAATCTTACTCCACCAGGCGACTCTATTTTTTCTGGCGACCGGCACGCTGATTGTGGGAGCGATTGTCCTTTGGGAAAACCAAAAGGATCAAATCTCTGAATTAAACGAATTTCAACTTACGGAAAACAAAATCCAGCTAACTCCTCAACCGAAATGGATTGCACCTGACTTGCGACACCATGTTATTAGCGAGATCGGTGCCAATTCATCGATTCTCAATTCGGGACTCGTGTCGGACACGGCTCATGTGATGCAGAATGTTGGGTACATCGAACAAGTTTCGGCCATCAAGAAGTCGAAGAACGGACTCAAAATTGACGTGGTTTATCGACAGCCTGTGGCAGTCGTTGAATTAAGTTCGGTCACGATTCCCGAATGGCCAGACCGCCACTCTAACAACAACGTGCTTTTACCGATCGATAAAAATGCGATTGTGATGCCCGAGAGTGTTGTTGAAACGGTTCAGGATCTGCCCATGATTTCGGTGCTTTATCCGGCAAGGTTTGATCAACTGGAAACTTGGTCTCAGTGGCCAGATGAGCGAGTGCAAGATGCGGCCGAGATTGGCAAACTTCTTGCCAAGTTACCTCCGACGGGTGTGTTTCGAATTTTGTCGAGAAGTAAACCTGAAGATTCCCAATCCAATCATCCATTCGAACTGTGGCCCGATCCAGCCCTGGGAGGCGCGAAAATTGTCTGGGGGAATGCTCCAGGTAAAGAAGTCGAAGGGGAAGCGACAGCTGAAGAAAAATTGAGAGCCTTGGAAGGGTTAATTCGAGATCACGGAAAAATCAACGAATTGAAAGAGGTTGCGATCGACATTCGTAACGGGAAAATCGTTGTTTCTCAACAAATGAAAACCGCCAACTCTCTATTTAAGTTGGTTAAATAGTTGCTGGGGCTCTAAAGCGAGATTTTCGATTCAGAACCATGGTGGACTAATTAGAAGAGCGAAATTTGATGGTTGGAGGATGATCATCTTTTGGTTCCTCCATCTGATCCAATTTTAGTTTCAGTTCCTCGCGGATAACGGGCATTTCAGCTGGGGCCTCGATACCGAGTCGAACTCCGCCTCCTGTGATTCTCACGACTGTAACGGCAATTTCGTCACCGATCCAAATTCGCTCACCGACTTTGCGACTGAGCACTAACATTTTCGATTCCTTTGACTGTCAAAATCCATTTTATATTGAAGCGACTTGTCGATGATGCCCGGGAAAAGTTGGGGTTGACAAACCTCTTCGCAGTTCAAAAGCCTAAGTTGGTTTGAAAATGGTTGCAACCAGTCTTGCAAAAGTAAGCCCGATTATTTCGGGCTATTTTTCGCAGGATCCGGCAGTAGTTTACCCATTTTATCAATTTCGGACTGCCAGACCCAAACAACGGGTGATTTCCCTTAATACGGGTATCACAACCGCTACAAAATGAAAAAACGATGATCCTACTTTGAATTCTCTGGGAAACGCCCTGCCGTGGTTTTATCGTTCGTTTTCTTCAACCTACCGTTTGGCATCAACCATAGAAAAAGCGGGAACGGTAATGGACAATTCAGCCACATCGGGTGACTCAAATCAAACCATCGATCAGTTATTGGCAAGGATTAATGGCCTGACAACTGGTGGTTCGACCGCTCCTTCGCCCGCGTCAAACGTAGGCGGATCTACCACAACTCAAACCCCCGCCCGACCCGCAGTGAAATCTGATTTGGCGAAACATTCTGAGGCTCAAGCGGTTGGCGATGTCAACGTGTTCTTCCCGGAAGAACCGAATTCACTGGCAGAAGCCAAGATCAACGAGTCGGTGATTGAAGAATTGGTTGCCAAATTTCTTTTGGCTGTCGGTGAAGCTACGATCCGAAGGATTAGCGATCAAATCGGAATGCCGTTCCACATTGTCGACAAAGTTGTCGTAAGGATGAAGCACGAACAGTTGCTTGGCTATATAGATTCGGCCGCAATGAATGACTACACCTGTCGTCTTACCGAAGTTGGAAGGACTCGAGCCAAACGCTATTCGGACCTTTGTTCTTATTTTGGTGCCGCACCTGTCGCATTTTCCGATTACGTCGACAGCGTTAACGCGCAAACGATCAACGATCAAAATCCAAGTCAAGAAGATTTAGAAAGAGCTTTCTCAGACCTTCTCATCGATCCAAACATGATGATCAAACTGGGGCCTGCAGTAAACAGTGGTCGGGGGATGTTCCTTTATGGATACCCGGGGAACGGGAAAACAAGCATCGCCGAACGGATCACGGCAGCCTTCGGTCCTTATGTATGGGTTCCAAAAGCCATCTCAATGGATCGTGACATCGTGCGAGTCTTTGATCCAATGAGTCACATTGAATGTCCGCTGGAAGACAACGAAGGTTTGATCTCCAACTCAAATTACGATAGGCGTTGGGTCCGAATCAAGCGCCCTACGATTGTGGTTGGTGGCGAACTGACAATGGAACACC
>JBCCSJ010000429.1:0-3646 GCA_039200505.1 Planctomycetota bacterium
CAACCGCCGCTCAGAAAGATCTCAAACTCATTAGGAGCGATTGCCGCATCATCGTCGCCTCCATCGTCTGAAATCGCAAATGCACGATCCAGGTCGGTGACGTAGATAAAGTAATTATTACTGTAAAGGATGGCAGCCCGATTCTCAGCAATGAAAACATCATCGTGTTCGGAATCTTGGAAGGTTCCGATATCAAATCCGCCCTGGTTCATGACAACGGTAATGTTCGAAAAGTTGCTCGCCCAATTCAGGAAAGTGGAACCTCTCAACCACGTTGTACCTAACGACCCAAAGAACCGATCATCCTGGTCAGATCCGAAAAAGACGGCTCGGTCATTTCCCATCGAACTGATTGCCGTCACACTGTTAAACGAATCAGCCCAGTTCAAATACCCATTTCCTTGCAAGAATGCGGCATGGGGTCGAGCGGTGTAGGTGTCGTCGCCCGCCGAATCGACCAGGGTGGCTGAATCAAAACCTGCCGAGCCATAGGCATAAACTTCGGGGAAACCGTTGACGATGGCCGAATGGTTGACACTGGTTAGAGCAGCTATCGATGGCGAAGCATAGAAATTATCGGTGCCAGGCGAATCACGTAAGATCGCCTGATCATTACCGCCATTGGAAAAGGCATTGATGTTCTCGAATCCAGCTACCTGATGGAAATAGCTTCCGGTGGCGTACATGAATGAACTGGTCGGACTGGAATTGAAAAATTCCTGTTGAGCGGATCCTAGAAAAGCCACGCTATCTAATCCACCCCGCCCGTCGGTCCAAGTTCGTTCAAAGTCAATCAAATTGATTGCAATTCCATTGGCCGCTGTCAGGCTGGCAAAATTGAGATTGGCGAACAGATTATCAGCAAGATCCGTTCCGATGATGGCACCAAAATCGTCTCCGCCCGCGGTCGAATGAACTCCGACACGATCAAAATCTCTTGCATTGAATGTGGTTCCATCTTCAAGCCGCAGATTGGTGAAAACGGGTGAAGCGTACAAATTGTCATTCCCGGTCGAATCCTGGAAAAACGCAGCATCATTCCCACCCATGGCAAAACCACGGTTGTGCATCTGCCCCATGGTCTCGTAGATAAATCCATCACCGGTCAACGAGACGCCATCTGGCGAAGCTTCAAAGACTTCATCTCCACTGGTTCCAAACAGAGATATTGAATCCTCGCCTCCTCCGCTGATCACCAAGACTTGTTCGACGTTATTGCCCTGAAACAGAAAGACTCCGTTAACAGAAACAACACCATCGCGGATTTCAGTAGTATCGTTGAGTTCCGAATCGTAAACCGTGATTTGGTCATATCCTCCCCGTGCGTCGATCGCGAAGGATCCGGTGGCGGCTCGACCAAATTCAGTGATCTCTCCATTCACATCAACGGAAACCGTGTCACCCAAGCGTACAATAATAATGTCATCACCATCGGTTCCAGCAGCGATATTTGCTTCGACTGTTGCCGAATCAGTCGCCAAACCAGAATTGCCGATAAAAGTGGCTGTTACCGTGGTGGTTGGCGAAAAAATGTTGATGAATCCGTCGCCCTGAACGACCGATCCTTGCACCGTTTCGATGGACCCATGCATCAGGCGTGTACCTAAATCATCCGTCAATCTCAAAGTTTCCAAGTCTCCATCGGAGGTGGATATTTGGACGAAAAAGTCGCCATTTACCATGGCTGCATCGGAGGCAATAACTTCGATAAGATCGCCGGCATCATAGAATTCTTGATTTAATTCAACGCCGGCCACTGCAGGTAAAATGCCCCGCGTTGTGAAACCGTGCCGAATGGCCATTGCATTGTCGCCGCCATTGATGTTTTGGTTAGCAGCAATAATAGCGTTTGCTGCGGTGGGCATCGTGGCTGCCGCTTCAAGAGTGAAGTGGTGCTCAAGGATTATCTGGTTTGCGTAATCCGCGCCGACATGTTTTGCCAAATCCCACAAAGCGCGGGACCAAATTTCACCATCAGCATGAACCTGTCCTACCAAATCCCTTGGGTACATCTTGTTTCCATCGACCCGTCTCAAATTTGGGGGATTGTCACTGGAGTAAGATGTCGCGTCCCACTCTCCGACCGCTGCTGAATGTTCAGATAAAAATTGTGTGTCCCCGGAGTCGCGGTAAAAAATAGCTCCAAGATAGTCACTAAAGCCTTCTCCCATCGCACCGGTATCGCCACCGAAATAGAAGGTGTTTTGATTTAGTTGGACGGCGTGCCCGTACTCATGGGCGACGATGTCGGCGTCTTCGGCGTCATCCACTCCACCATCACCGAAGTGAATTGCGTCGTTCCCAGTCGAATAAAAAGAGTTATCTGCTTCGAACCAGTGAGCATTCGCTAAAGTTGGGAAGTCGCGGATTCCGTTTGGAGTTCCGCTGTCATCATCAAACCCTAGTGAATGAAAATAACGATTGATTTGATCGACGGATGAATAAACAACGACTTGCTCGAAACGAGGATCGTCTCGATCGTATTCGTAAATTCTGGATGGTTCGTCGGCATCATTGTCTTCAATAGTCGGGCTATTCAGCGTCGCCAAGTCGACAAATTCGCCAATCAATAAGCCGGTATCCTCATTGAGTCCCTCCAAAATCACATTGATTCTTTGAGCATCCAACTCGGGGCTGGTCGCGTCATTGTTATCGACTAAGCCAGCTCCATTGCCAGCGGTCTGGTAAGGATTCGGTTCATAAGAGAAACCGCTGCCAGTGGTGTAAAACTTGGCTCGATTTTCCTGAAACAAAACACTTCCTGAGGCAGCGTCAACAACTGTGTAGTAATCGCCGACGCTGTCGGTCAAATTAAAAACAGCAATATCCCAGGCAAGCACAGCGTCACCATCTTGCTGAACAAACCAGCTCAACTCACCGCGACTTTCGAGGTCGATTTTATCGATGCCTGCAAAATCCATTGCCGCAATCTCAGCCTGGCCAAAAGTCACTTCGACCTGATCGTCCTGTCGCTGTGGAAAGTTTGCCTCTTGCGGTGTAAAGGCAAGCTCGTGATGAACACGCTGAAACTGTCCGTCAGGACCCTGATTGATTGTGATCAAACCGTTGTGAACGGGCAGCCCGTACATGGTCTGTTGAAATCGGGTCGTGGTGGAAGCCAGTCCGTGTTTCAACTGAACCAACTGAACGTCACTCTGTCCTTCCAGCAAGTAGGCGGTTTCAGGTTGAGAAGCAAGATATTGCTTTGCTAACTCAACTTGAGCATCGGTATCGGGAAGATTGGCTGAAAGCATCTGGCGAGCTTCCAGTCGTGAATAGTCGTATTTGGAATTTGGTTTTCTGCCACCCATCAGTCAGAGTCCTTGTGTGTGTCGCAAAAGAATACTCGCATGTGCGAGGATAATTAAAAATAATGAAGAAGGAAAAATATTAAGTTGAATGTTGGAGAACAAAGCTGGGAATTTTTTCCATAAGAAATTTTTCTTCCCCAACACCTTCGAAAATCGACTCTGAGCCAACGAGTCGACTCACAGCCTTGTAATCTATTAGAACTAGTTTCCGATTCTAAAACCACATTTATTTCGGACCAAAACTGTCAAAACTTGGAAGCCGATGAATGACGCGGTTGGGCTTACTCACCGGAAAACGATGGGATAAGATTGGGGCAGACTGGTCGATTCGAGGC
>JBCCSJ010000430.1:0-3640 GCA_039200505.1 Planctomycetota bacterium
GACGGGTCACAGCGACACCGTCCGAATTCGCGGGGAGAGGGGGGGCCGGTTTTCAATGGTCAATTTGTATTGAAATCAAAACATGTTCATGAGTCGGTTTTTGATGGTTCATTTGTCTTGAGATCAAAAATTTCATATACCGAGAAGTGGGAAAACTGCCCCGTGTCATCCATCAAATCAAATCTGCTTTAATGGAAAATTAAAATCCCCTCACCCCCCAGCCCCCTCTCCCCACAAATTCGGAGGAAGCTTGATGACGTGTCGAAGCGAAACCTTCCGAATTTGCGGGGCGAGGGGGAGTCGGTTTTTTAATTGCTAATTTGTATCGAGATCAATACATATTCACGCTCAGGCTATTTGCTTTTGCCTTCTGTCTCAATCATCGCTTTGCATGCGGCAATACAATCCTGACAGGACTTTGTGCACGACATCATATGGGCGTCGTCGGGGAATTTACCGCAGGCCTCGACGCACTTTTGGCACGATACGATACAAGCCTCACAAATATTGACTGCCAAGGGACTGCGACGAGCCGATAGCGTTGCCGAAGCATTGCAAACAACTTCACAATCGTTACAAATTCGCATCGAATCGACATGTGATTTTTTGCCATAAGCTACTAAAGCCGCACAGTGATTGAAACAGGAAGCACACTGGACCGCACAGTCTGCACATGCATTAGCACACAATTCAAAATGACCAGCCGTCATTGAATGTGCGTGATGGCTGTGTGATTCCTGCTCTTGAGTAACAGGCATCATTGCCATAATTCCCGTCAAGATTGCAGCGCCTGATGTGAGAAATAATTTGTCGAGTTTCATTGATTCGCTTCCTTAAACAACAGTTAGACTGAGACGACGTTGGTCGGCTGCCGTTCTGTATCCTAACAGAAAATTTTCAAGAAATTAAAAAAATGCGTTGGAGCGATCAAGCGAATCAAAAGCGAGACCACGAAATAAAAAACCTGAATCACGACCCGAGGAATTCGTTAAGCTGTCAATTCGTGAGTAACGGTATCGCGGCAAGCTATTTATCATTGGACGCCGTCTAAATTTAGCTAAATTCGAACTGTTCTTAAAAGCTACAATTGACGAAGGAAATTATGAACATTGTTTCGCTACTTTGGCTGGTTCTATTGCTGCAAAACACATCGCCAATCATCGCATCGGCTCAGAACCAACCGGCAGATGCAACGGTACAACAATGGGAAGTCTTCCAACAAACATTCGAAGCAGAATCCAAGATTGAAAATCCGTTCGCGATCGAGTTTGGAGCCGTGTTTGAACACGCTGACGGTGATCGGATTCGCGTCCCCGGATTCTATGATGCTGCAAAACGCTGGAGACTCCGGTTTTGCCCACCAAAAACTGGCAACTGGAAGTATGTCACTTTTTCTTCGTTGGCTGATCTTACAGGTAACGCGGGGCAATTGACGGTTGTAGAAAATTTGCATCCGTGGCAGCACGGCCCCATCGAGATTTCAAAAGATAATCCCCAAAGATTTGTCTACGCTGACGGACCCCCCTATCAGCTAATGGCGTTTGAACTGGATTGGTTGTTTGCACTGGATGCAGAAAATGAAAATGACATCCCGCGTTCGCGAAAACTTATCTCAACCGTCGCAGAACATGGCTTCAATCAAATCGTGATGAACGTGTACGCCTACGACGCAACGTGGGGCGAGAAAGACAAGATTGCTCCCGAGCATAACTTTGCCAAACCAAAAGTCTTTCCCTTTGGTGGAACCAACGAAACACCTGACTTTTCTAATCTGAATGTCAAATTCTTTCAACGACTAGATCGCGTCATCGAGCTACTCAATGAAAAACAAATTGCGGCTCACTTGATGATTTACGTTTGGAACAAGCAAGTAAACTGGCCCGAACCGGAATCGCAAGCTGACAACATCTATTTCGACTACGTTGTCAGTCGCTATCAAGCCTACCCGAACATCGTGTGGGATATTTCCAAAGAGGCTCTCGACTATGGCCGCGACGACATCGGCTATATTACTCGACGAATTGATCGGCTAAGGCGATTAGACGGACATGACAGACTGGTTACTGTTCACGACTACAAATACTGCAGTGCTTTTCCCGGCAAAGTAGATTTCATTTCAATCCAGGAGTGGCAACCTTACCTTTACAATCGGATGATCAAAGTCGCAAAGGCACATCCTCAAAAGCCAGTTTTCAACATTGAGCACGGTGGATACGAAAAAACGACCTACACTATTTTTGATGGGGCCTACACCGATCCCGAAACCTGTTTGGATCGGACATATGAATGCCTGTTTGCCGGTACCTATCCGACATACTATTGGCAGAATACTTCTTGGTACAACGTCATCATTGATCCACTTGGTTTACCCAAAGAACAGCGGCCTCATTTTCATTACTACAAACATCTCACAGATTTGCTTGGCGAGTATGACTTCAACTCACTTAAGCCCTCTCAGCAAACGTTTTCGCCACCGATGTTGAGCAACGGCACCGATAAGTTTCTTTTTTACTTGCCCGACTATCGGACTGGAGTGAATGGTCGACTGCCTGAAATTAAAGGAAAGACCATGAAAGTTCGCTGGTTCGATCCACTTACCGGGAAATACCTCGATGGTGGGACGCATTCTTTTGTCGACGACACGTGGTTATGGATGAAACGCCCGAATGGAATCACTGGCGCGTCCTCGATAGCGATTTTTGCAGAAGTAAAATAGAATTTTAATCCGTCAAACGGATATACTTACCACCACTGGAAGGCAACGAATGTTCAAATCGCTTGCACGTTCACGTCAGGCACTGCTTTAGCGGTTTCGCTAATCGTTAGTTACATCGCGATTGGGTACTCCTAGTATTCTTACATGCCAAAATGGGGCATATGAATTTGGAATGAATCAGTCTGGATCATTCCACCAGATTGGAAGCGTGGACTTCGTTCGCAAGTCCAGTGATGAACCTCCTTGCCTTGGCAAACTGTTGCGAATCAAGGCCACCCGCGGCGGCTAATTCGTTGAGTTCCAAGTTAAGCTGGTTCAACTTTACGAGGAATGCTTCCGCCGTCGCCTTATCTTTGATCTCGCTATCCATGATGGACATGTCAATTCCTTTGACGGTCTCAGCAAACTCATCTTTTTGAAGTGCAGTCGGCCAGTTGGCCGTGTGCTTCGCACGATTAATGTCCTTACCAGTTAATCGAAAGAGCTGTTTCAATGCACCAAGGTCACCGGGAGCGATCTTCTTTTTTATAAGAGAAGCATAGTCGCGTCTTGCTTGCGTATAAGCTGCGCGATATTGCTTTGCGTTGGTGGACTGATTTTTCGGTAAAATGAGCTGGGCCAGAGTCTGTTTCTGTCTTTGCCTGGCCGCGATCGCCTGCTGCCGCAGTGCCTCTTCGGCTTGCTCTTTTAGCAAAGCAATTTGCTCTGGCGTGAGTGGCGCGGGTTTGGAAGGTCTCGTTCCTGCGTTTCTAGGCAGGCCGCCAAATCCACCACGACTTCCAGACTGAGCATGAGCGTTTGCTACAAGAAGAGTGATTACCAATCCTGTGCAGAAAAATACTATTCGTTGGGTTCCCATTGAGATCACTCCTTTGTGAAATTTGCAGCAGTTGAAACCTACGATGTCGATAGACGTAAACGACC
>JBCCSJ010000431.1:0-3629 GCA_039200505.1 Planctomycetota bacterium
CTATGGCGGAACTGCGGCCCCGAATTTGTTATTTCACGGAGACCCGATCGAGTTTCCCCACCCTCAGGTCGAAATTGAGGAACAAGATTCCGACGAGTCTAATCAGCTTTTTCCACAACATCCAGAAACCAACGGTTTTCAGGTCGAAAGCGAACAAGTTTGGAATGAGATCAATGAGCTTGATAAGGATCTCGCTCAGCAGACAAGTTCCGAACATCGAATTTACGGTGGCAACCTTGATTTCGCCGATTGGGGCAAGTTGCATGGGCAAGCCGCTGCGTTTTCGGTCACTCACCAGCAAAGTTCTGCTTCGCATTCGGATTTGAAAAAGAAGTTGAAGCTAAGACTGAATCGATTTTCGAGCCGCGAACTCGAATCCCAAGCTGAGCGAATCATTGCTAGTTTGGATTTTGGAGAAAAAGAAGCGAGTGATTCCAATAACCTAAACGAACCACAGAAACAGCTAGCCATCGTTTCCAATCAAATACGAGAGGTCGCGCAAATCTTTCAGGACGTTCATGAACTTCGATTTCGAGTTCAGCACGACGTTGCCTTTTTTGATTCGCTCTCATGGATATTACCCGACGAAAGTCAGAACCTCTGTTCAGAATATGCGGACGATCTCATCAGGTTGCTCAAGTTGTTACGCAGTGAAGAGATAGATTGGGATGCACCGCCGACTTTGGATGATTTCAACGAAATCAAAAGCGAGCATCGCGAAATCATGAAATGCGAAAAGGATTTGAACGATCATTTCAAAGATATCTGTGAACTGACCGTTCCCGACCTTGATGCATTTCATCGCGAAATGGCAGTGGAAATTGCACTTCGATTTCCATTTCTGCCCGCTGATGTCGAAAACGAAAACAACCCATTACCGACTCGTTCGCAGCTTTGCGAAATTCTACAGACCAATAAACTTAACAACGATCAGCGAGTAACGCCCAGCAGTCGAAAAAAAGCATCCCAAGTTCGGGCCAACGTTTATCAAGAATATCGCAAACTTATTCGCAGCCCCGAAAATGGGAACGAAGCGAGTCGATTGTTGCAAGTCGCGGCTTACTTGATGCCAACGGATTCTATCGATTTTGAAACTTTCTCTGTGGCGGATCGAACCGTGATTGCTCGTGCCGAAATTACGAATCTGGAGGAACTTCAGGAAATTGGCCAAATCATTGAACGTCGACCGACGGAACTTGGGATGAGACTACAAAGCAACGTTCCGGTCGTCGTTCGATACCAGCTTTACGGCGATGAAATTGGGTTTGCGGACGAATCACAAGATGTCCGACAGAAACAGGTTGCGGGCACTGAACTGGTAAATCTGGTCGCGGCCAATAATGCGACCGATGGACGATCAGAAGTCCTCAACGGAATTCAGGTGACGGTTCTTAATACTGCTGATTTGGACGAAACCTTGATCGAAACGTTTCAAATCCCGCTCAAACTTCCGTCCGCCAATGAAATTGAATTGATCGTGATGGATGCTGAAGGGTTAAATAAGGTCTTTCGACACGACCAACCTGTTAGCCAGGTTGAGTCATCTGACCCTGTTTTCTGTCTGCCGAATCGTGATTTTACTTTTCAATTCGGTCTCAAAAATCTTTGGCATCAATCGCGTCAGGGAACGATTCGTTTGTACGCCTGTGAACAATCTGTCTCCCCATCGATTCCCGGAAAAATCAACCGGGAAGTACAGTCTCAGACTCGCAAAGCGATTGATCGCAATCTCCAACCGTTGGCTGAATATTCGTTCAACCTAAAAGGGAAATCGGATCCCGTTTCGATCCAATGGAAAGTGTCGGAAGAATCCCAGGGAAAAGAATTGGAAATCAAGAATGGGTTCTTTTGCACGATCGAGGGCGACGCCATCGACGAGTCCTGGGAATTTTGGATTCCGATTTTTGTTCTAGAGAGATCGGTTGCCCGGGTGGATCTGGTGAACGGAGGCGGGGATTTACAATTACAAGTAAAACGTGAACCCACTTTGTCCGTTGATGAATCGGTTCAAATTAATTGGCATTCGACCAATGATATCATTCCGCCGGGTAAGGCGACGCTGAAGGCGGGCGTTGACAGCGATACGATTAAAGTCGCTTCCAATGTCAGTGGATTGCGGTCTCGACTGGCTGATGGTGAAGATCTATTTCTTTATGTCGATATTGATGGCTGGCCACGAAAATACATTTACAAATTTGATGGAAATCGGTTTGTCCAGCCGTCGTCAATTGCTCAAGCCTCGGTCGAACTGGTTTTGGGCGATCCCAAGAAACCGATCCAACCGGTTTCGTTGACGCAAGAAAGAGGCTTCGATCAAGTACTGGGAATCAACCAAAAATTGGACAACGCACGCGTTGACATAAAAATGGACGCTCCATCGAACCGGTTTTCGTTTCAATCGGGCGAAGATGTGATTCGACTGAAAGAGAGCGGTGACGCAGGGCTTTTGAATTATCCTCGTCAGGTCAGTTATCGAGCCCAAGTGGCTAAATCGGGGGGCCTGATCGTGTCCGCCGGTGTGCGAGACCATCAATTGGAATTGCCCATTGTTGGCAGCCGTTTTGAGATCAAGCCGAGAATGATTCTTGATGGGAATGAGGTTTCCTTTCAAGGAACCAATCGAGTTCTGCTCAGGGTAGATCGAAAGGATCCAGAGATCGAAGATTACGACATTGTGACTCAAAAAATTTACCCCGGCCGTCAAGTCAGGGTTGAGATCAAGGCTTCCGATCCAGACGGTGTCGGGTTGGATTGGGATACGGGTGTTGAGATCTATGTCAGCGATAAAAATGCTAGGTTCAGCCGGGCTCTCGATGGCAAGCCGCAAGGAAAGTTCGAAGGGAATCAGACTTTCCTTTTGACCGCGCCCAAAGAACCCGGGAACTATATTCTTGGAGTCAAGGTGACCGATCGGGTTGGCAACTTTGATGAAGACATCAAGGACAACAAAGTGGTCATGAAAGTGCTCCCACCGCCGGGAAGTCAGGTTGATTCGACGGGGGCGCCGGCCAAGGTTTTCAAACATACCTTGATGGTGGAATTGACGGACGCATTTCAACTGGATCTTTCGAATGCAAAAGTGACCATCCAGCCGGAAGATGCGAAAGCGGTTTCCATCGGCAATGGTAAGTTTGCCTTTCAGAATTTGAATGGAGGCAAAGTTTACTCGGTCAATGCTCAATTTACGATGAGTTCCGGGATCGCCAAAGGTCGCGTTATCAAGGGCAGTGCAACGGTCAAGTTTCCAGCCCGATCCAAATCGAGTCTGACTAAAACGACAGTGATTCAGGTCAAATAGATCGACTCTCCGAATCGAATAGACAAGATTTATCGCCCGGGGAGTGGTACTATTTTGAGGGGGCTTTTTCCAGCGGTTTGCGCGCCAGTGTGTTAGCTGCGGTATGTTCCGTCACTTCCAGTGAGCATAAATCTCGCAGGGAATTGGTTAGGCATTTTTCTGAACTCGTCCTCGTTAGTCCCGAAGGGACGACAGATTAAAGCCTTGGGCGTCAGCCCAAGGTCTATGGAACCTACAATTTCTAAGCCTCAGAGAGGCGGCAGATTTTTAAGCCGAATGTTAAGTTAAAGAAAGAACCGGAAGCTCGCGCGTTGCGGCTGATATCGGTTTC
>JBCCSJ010000432.1:0-3626 GCA_039200505.1 Planctomycetota bacterium
GCTTTAAATGAAGACAGTGCAAAAGAACTTTCGGATCAGATTGATTTTTTGCTTTCTCGAGAAAGAGCCGCATCGATTCTGTACGACTTGATCGGTAACCTCCATCGGCTGGAGATTAGTACACTCGACAGTTTTTTCAATCGAGTCGCACGCACTTTTGCCCTCGAATTAGGCCTTCCGCCCAGCTGGCAAATCGTGGAAGAGCTAGAAGTCAACCGCTTGGAAGAGGAATCGATCCAGGCGGTTCTTCGAAGTGAATCCGTACTGAATTTGTTGAACATGCTTTCAAAGGGGGAAGCGACCCGTCGAGTTGCTTCTTTAGTGCAGGATACGGTCCGGCGGGTTTACGACGTTTATCGAGAATCTGGAGCTGGCCCATGGGATCGGCTACCGGTTTCTGGCCGTATGCTTCGAGATGAGGAATTGGATAAGATCATTCTGGAATTGGAAGGATTGTCGCTGGCGAAAAAGCAGATTCCCGCCCAGCGAGACAAGCTGATTGAGTTATTGAAAGCAGAAGACTGGGCAGCAATCGCGAGCGAAACAATCGTCCAAAACGTTTTGGAAGGGAATCCAAAATACGGAAGTTCCAAAATTCCTCCTGAATTTGCAGCGGTGATTAAACGACTGTTGCCGGCGTGCGAAAATTTTATTTCCAGTTTGTTGGTAGCCAAAAATCAGTCGACCAGCAAACTGTTGGATGCTTTTGGTGTGCTGCTCGAATCGCGAAAAAATGAAACCGGTGCGTTGCGTTTCGATGACGTGACCGGACGGCTGGAGGACTTTATCGCCAACTGGTCAACCGAAAGACTCGCATTTCGTTTGGACAATCAGATCCATCATTTGCTGCTCGATGAATTTCAGGATACTTCATTGACTCAGTGGAATGTGGTGAAACCGTTTGCTCATGCGATAACAGGAAAACCTGATCGGTTGCGGTCATTTTTTTGTGTCGGCGATATGAAGCAGGCAATTTTCGGTTGGCGAGGTGGGATCGCAGAGATCTTTGATTTGGTCGACGAACAACTTCCTAATCTTGAACCTGCCACTCAATTGACAGCAAGTTACCGAAGTTCGCCTGTGATCATCGAAACCGTCAATCGAATTTTCGGAAACGTGGATCGGTATCATTGCAAGTCAGAGGCCGCTAATCAGGCAATTCAGGATTGGGCGCAGTGGTTTGAACCTCATTCGACCAATCGATCTGAATTGCCCGGTTACTTTTTGGTGGAAATGGCCCGGGAGTGCAGCGAATTAGATCGTCGACAGTCTGACCGAAAAGATCGTTCCAGGAATCAAGAAGTCACCTACCAGACAGTTCGACGGGTTAAGGAACTTGTCGACAGCCTGCCCTCGCATCATAACATAGGTGTGATCGTTCGAAAGAACGCGGAAGTTCGGGACATCATTGGTCAACTGATGGAAATTGGTGTTCAGGCAAGCGAAGAAGGCGGAACGGCGATCACAGACGCCGCTTCGGTCGAGTTAGTACTATCCGCGCTGACATTGGCAGATCACCCAGGAGACAGTCTGGCCCGATTTCACGTCTCGCACAGTCCATTAGCAGAATTTTTTGGTCTCGAGGCCGAAACTCGCGAGACTCAAAAACAGAATCAGAAAGTGATTCATTGCCAGGCTGCCCGCTTGCGCCAGCGACTCATCTTCGAGGGTTACGGCCCGGTGGTCGAGTCTTTCGCGAGAAAATTGGTCGACCAATGCACGCATCGAGAATTATTGCGGCTTCAACATTTAGTTCGAGTCGCCTACGACAGTCCGCTTTCGTCAGAACAGTGGGAATTACGACCCGCCCGATTCGTCGAATTCGTCAAATCAGAATTTCGAGTCAGCGACCAGAGTTCTTCCCGAGTCAGAGTGATGACCATCCACAAAGCCAAGGGACTGGAATTTGATGCTGTCGTTTATCCAATTCAGTTGACGTCTGACGGTTGGACCGGTGCTGTACCTCAAGTAGTCGTCGGACGTTTGGGGCCGACTGACCCAATCGACATCGCGACCCGGTATTGCAGCCAGAAACATCGCAAGTTTCTTCCGCACAATTTTCAGCAAGTTTTTGAAAAAGACTTGCAGGCGAATATCCGCGAAGCGATGTGCGTTGCCTACGTCGCTCTCACCCGGGCGGTCCACGCGACTTACGTGATCCTGTCGCATGGAGCCAAGCCCGATCATCAATCGGTGGCTGGAGTGATGATGGCCACACTTTCGCCAGATCGTCGTGAGGAAGGAGTTTTATTTGAACTGGGCGATAAAAATTGGCACCAACAAACACAAGGTGATTCTCCAGAGCCCGATCCTGAATTGGGAGACTTCTTTCTTCCGGTTGATGACGATTTAAAACCGGCGAAACTGGTTCGGGATAGGCGATCAGGACGCGGCAAGCCCCATGCTTCTCCTTCCAATCTCGAAGGAGGCACAACCATTCGCTTGGGCGACGTGTTTCGACAGTACGATCTTCGAGAAAAACTTGGTCAGGGACGAATGATGCACGGTTGCCTTCAATTAGTCCGCTGGCTCGATGAAGAGGTTCCTGATCGGGCAAAATTGGAAAACCATTTGCTTCGCCTGAATCCGACTGATCAGGATTACGATCGCTTGATTGCTCAGTTTTACGAAATGGTTGAAAAGCCAAATTTGAAAAACTTGCTGACGCGATCCAACTATTCCGAAAGTTACCTGATGGAGTTTTCGACGGATCAGGTTGCCATCGAGTCCAATCGGCTGGAAGTTTATCGCGAACGCCCATTTGCGGTCGAGCTAGAATCGGGCATGGTAGAAGGAATCATTGATCGGCTGGTTCTGGTCTACCAGGGATCCAAAATGATCGCTGCGGATATCGTCGACTTTAAAACTGATGAAGTTTCCGGTGCGAATCTGCAGGAACGAATCGAGTTTTATCGTCCTCAGCTTGCGACCTATCGCGCTGCCATTTCCAGTTTGGCAAATTTACCCCTCAATCGAATTTCAACTCGATTGGTTTTTGTCCGTTCCGACCAAATCGTCAATCTCGAAATTGCCGAATCGAGTATCGGCGCCCCTGGGAAGAAGGGAAAAAGACCGCACGGTCGGAAGCCTAAACGGACCGAAAAGCCACTCAAACCGACCGGATCCGAACGGGCTCAAAGTGCAAAAAGCGGCCAAGATTTGCAAGTCGAAGCTAGGCTCGATCCCGCAGAAAAAAAAGTAGACGAGAAAGCACTTGAGCAGGCAAAAGAAAAAGCCCCGCCGAACAAGACCAAGATTCCCAAACCGAAAGGTAAAGTCTCCGATCAATCGACTGAAAAGAGAAAGAAAGCAATCCCAAAACCTCTGCCTGCCAAGCGACAACAAACACTGTGGGATTGATACTCGGGCTTAATCTGGACGCGGATTGGAAGCCACCCGGTTTGGATGGAAGGAATATTCGTACCGCCAAGACAGGACGAATAAGAGGTTGGACGCTTTAATTGTAGTAGCCACTACTTGATCTGACAGACGTCCGAAAATCACACGATCGTGTGTACGAGTTGGTCAAGCATTTTTTGCTTTGCCATTTCTTTTGAATCGTTGAATGTCTGCATTGGTGTTTTTCCGTAACAGTAACGACCGCTATGCGGTCGTTGTTCGTTGTA
>JBCCSJ010000433.1:0-3602 GCA_039200505.1 Planctomycetota bacterium
CTTAATGATCCAACAGCAAGATCCGGTTGGCTTGGTAACATTCAACGAAAAAATTCAACAAAGTCTCCCTCCAAGATCCAATCGGATCTTGCTGTTGGATCATTAAGTAAGCCAATGCCGCTGCCAAACAGATCGAATAATCAAACTTGGTTAATTCCTGCCGATGGGTATACCCCATGGATCGGCTCAAATCCATTACGAGGAAACCGGTGATATTGGTTTCGGACTCGAATTTTTTAACGTAGTATTTGTCAGTTTTTGCGAACACTTGCCAATCGATGTCTTTCAGATCGTCGCCATGAGTGTATTTTCGATGTTCGCTAAATTCGACGCTGAAACCATGAAAGGGGCTGGCGTGCAAGCCATGCAAAAATCCTTTCACAACAAACTGCGCACGTAAATCAAGCCTTTTGATCTGGTTAATCACCGATGGCTTGAGATATTTTTCGACGGACATGAGGAGTCATAGATTATGGGTAGTGGCGAAAAGCGATTACTTTTCAAACTTCTCGACTTCCGGTTCGGGAATTTCGTCGAGAAGCCTTTGAATAACACTCTCGGTGGTCATTCCTTCTGCCTGGGCTTGAAAGTTGGTACTAATCCTGTGCCGCAGAACTGCCATGGCAATTTTTTTGACATCTGAGATCGCCACTGAGAACCGGCCATCCATCGCCGCAATCGCTTTTCCGCCAGCGATCAAAAATTGACCTGCTCGTGGCCCCGCTCCCCAGTCGACCAATTCTTTCACGAACTGAGGAGCTGCTTCATCCTTGGGCCGAGTTGATCTAACAAGTCGAGAACAATATTTGATCACGAACTCGCTTACAGCAACCGAGTGGACTAATTTTTGCAGATTCACAATGGCCTTGGCCGAAAGCACTTTTCTCACTTCTTGCTTTTCAGTCCGACTGGAAGCCGCCAAAATCTGTTCTTCTTCGTCAGCCGTCGGATAACCGACTTTGATGTTAAACATGAATCGGTCAAGCTGTGCTTCAGGCAGCGGGTAGGTTCCTTCCTGTTCGATCGGGTTTTGAGTTGCGATCGTAAAAAAAGGAGGCTCCAAATCATAGGTCTTGCGCCCAATCGTTACTTCGCGTTCTTGCATCGCCTGAAGCAACGCCGCTTGGGTTTTGGGAGGTGTTCGGTTGATTTCATCGGCCAACAGGATATTGGTAAAGATCGGTCCTTCTACGAACCGGAATTCTCTCCTGCCTTCTTCGTCCTCGTCCAGAACATTGGTGCCAGTGATGTCCGACGGCATTAAGTCGGGCGTGAATTGAATCCGTTTAAAGTTCACGTCCAAAATCTTGGCGATCGTACTGACCATCAAAGTTTTTGCGAGTCCAGGCACACCTTCAAGCAAACAATGACCTCGCGTAAAAATTGCCGCGAAAACCTGGTCAATCACTTCCTCCTGTCCCACGATAATTTTATGGAGCTCTTGCTCCATCACTTTTCGGTGTTGACTGAATTCCTGGAGGACGTCACCGAGACTGCGCTGTTTTCCTGTCACATCTTCCTTTCAAATGGGAATTTGACATTTTTTGTTGGGATCTTCGAAGGCCAATAAATTGTAGAACGATGCCCCAGCATCAGCAACGACAGACGTTTTATTTCACATGAGCCTGAAGGTTCCGTCGGGGTTTCAAAAGTACTTGTCCGGCGTAGCCTGTCCTAAGGTCAAAATATCATGGGCGAAGATTGACCTGGCTTTGGGCCGCGGGAGGTGTTCCACGAGGCTTCGAAGGAAACGCGCTACGAACAGTGTGATTCGCCGGACGGGCTGACGTTGCCTAGGGGGAAGCGGAGGTCTAAAATTGGATGGAAAATCAACGGGCGGGCATACATGACTTGGTGGGCTATGGGGAAAAAATTATTGCAGTATTCAATTCTTTATAGCCTGCTATGCCTGATCTTCGTGCCCACCCTGCAATCCAATGAAGACCCAATTCTTAAGCCTTCCCTCGAAACTCAATCAAAATCACAACCGCGGCCAGATTCACAACCGCGTTCGGTTTTAGCCACCGCCTCGGTCAACTTTGCTACACCGCAACCTTTGACTCGATCAATTCTGGCTGGGCAGCAAAGGCGACAGGACGCCAAGGTCCTTGACGCAGAAAAAGTGAGACGAGCGATCGCTTCGGGGGTCACTTTCCTGAAAAAGAAGCAGGACGATGACGGAAGCTGGCCCAGGTCGCGTTTCAACGGAGACGTGACAGCGCTATGCACTCTCGCACTTCTTAACGCGGGCGAATCACCCAACGATCCCAAAATTCGACGCGCATTGAAACATATTCGCGACCAAAAAGCCGCTGGAACCTATTTTGTTTCCTTGAGAATCATGGCGATGGCAGCAGCTGATCCGGAAGGTCGAATTTTCAAAGCCAACATCCGCAGCGATGTTCAATGGCTCTTGAAAACCAGAGGAATCGATGGAGGCTGGAGCTACGGAAGCATCAAGATGAACGGCCAGGCGCCCGGAGATGGTTCTAACAGTCAATTTGCCCTTCTTGCCCTTCACGAAGCAAGCCAATTGGGGATCAAAATTCCTCAAGAAGACTGGCTGAAAATGCAAAAATATTGGATCAGTCTCAACCATCCCCCTTCCGGTGGTTTTGTTTACTATGGCGGCGGTCGCAACTCACGTGGCAGCATGACCTGTGCAGGAATATCTTCGTTAATCATCATCAATGAAAACCTTCAAGATCTCGGTGATCGAATCAATGGTGATTTTGCAAACTGCTGCCAAGAAACTGAAGGGGATCAATTGATCCGCAAAGGATTTCAATGGCTCACCAAACACTATTCTGTCCGTCGCAATCCGGGGCAGGACGGAGGGACCGTGCTGTATTATTTGTACGGGCTTGAAAGAGCGGGACGGTTGGCCGGAAAACGATTCGTTGGACCTAATGACTGGTATCGCGATGGAGCCAATCAGATCATCGCTTGGCAAAATCGAGTAGGCGGCTATTGGCGAACACGTAACGGGCACGGAGAAAGTGACCCCAATATCGCGACCGCTTTAGCGTTGCTGTTTCTTTCGAAAGGAAAACGGCCCGTCGCCATCGGAAAACTGGATTACGAAAGTGCCGACTGGGACCTTCATCCCAAAGGGGTCCATTTCCTTACGAGGCGATTAGAAAAAGATTGGAACATGAAATTAAATTGGCAGACGGTCAAATCCAAAGACTCGTCGGTCGATGATTTGTTGCAAACACCAGTTCTGTTCATTTCCGGGAAACAAGATATCACCCTTAGTCAAACGGAAAAAAACAAACTTAAACTTTATATCGAAAATGGCGGTTTCGTTTTTGCAGAAGCATGCCAAGGGGACGGTTGCGGTCTCGATGGAAGTTTTGAACGATCGTTTCGCGATTTGATGGCGGAGCTTTTCCCTGACAGTCAGCTCGAACCGGTCGCACTCAACCACCCTATTTGGTCTGCTCAATACGCCATCACACCAAGCAAAGATCGACCTGTTTTGGCCCTCCAGGCATGCTGTCGTACCAGCGTATTTTTCAGCAAAAAAAATCTAAGTTGCTACTGGGCACTTAGTCAAAAGTCGGTCATTGAAAATCAAAGGGTGAGCACCGTTTTAAAAA
>JBCCSJ010000434.1:0-3590 GCA_039200505.1 Planctomycetota bacterium
GAAGTTTTGAACGATCGTTTCGCGATTTGATGGCGGAGCTTTTCCCTGACAGTCAGCTCGAACCGGTCGCGCTCAACCACCCTATTTGGTCTGCTCAATACGCCATCACACCAAGCAAAGATCGACCTGTTTTGGCCCTCCAGGCATGTTGTCGTACCAGCGTATTTTTCAGTAAAAAAAATCTAAGTTGCTACTGGGCACTTAGTCAAAAGTCGGTCATTGAAAATCAAAGGGTGAGCACCGTTTTAAAAAGGCGAATCGAATATTGCACGCAATTGGGCGTCAATGTGATTGCCTACGCGACCAATCGCGAACTTCAGGAAAAAGGAGATACCCCAACTTTGGCACAGGATGATAACGAGATCCTGGTCGAACGTTCTCTAGTGTTTCCCAAACTGGCTCACGAAGGGGGTGCCGACGATGCACCCAGCGCCTGGAAAACCATTTTACGAGACGCCAAACGAGTTGGTTTGGAGATGAAAATCGAAAAGAAACTGATTCCGGTCACCGATGAATCACTCGCACCCTACCCTTTTGTATTCATGCATGGTCGGCGAGCGTTTAGTTTTAATCCTGACGAACGCGAAGCGATTCGCAAGCATCTTGAACTGGGAGGCTTTATTTTTGCAGATTCAATTTGTGCGTCCGAGGCATTCACCGATTCCTTCCGCCGCGAAATGAAAGCCATTCTTGGTCGATCACTTACACCGATCGATCCCAATCACGAAATTTGGTCGGACGCTCGATTTGGGCGAAAAATTTCCGAGGTCACTCTTCGGACTCGGGATCCTAATGGGGGTTTCCGCGAACAAAAACGAAAACCAGAATTGGAAGGAGCCGAAATCGGCGGGCGACTGGCAGTTGTTTTTTCACCCTTGGACCTTAGCTGTGCTCTTGAAAATTCGTCGGTATCCAATTGCAACGGATACACCCGAAAAGATGCCGTCAAAATCGGAACCAACGTCATCCTGTATAGCATGCTCAGCGAAGCGAAAACTAGCCGCTAAGTTGTTCAGTCAAAACTCTTGGCGTGCCGGCTATCGTCATCCACCCAAGCCGAGTTTCATCAGAGGCCAGTTATGAAATTTTTTAGGTTTTGGGGATTCGCAAATTCAGATTCCCAAACAAAATTCGGCGAACACATCACGACCTGGGGTTGTTCTAACGAGAGCCTGGAAGAAGCCATTGCAAATGCCAATCGTCGAGCCAATCAATTGGTTCAAAAGGTCAATCACCCAGAACCCGGACTGTATGAACAATATACGCATGGTCCGCTTCGAGAAGAGATCATCGAGGAATTTGCAGCTCCCGATTCCCAATCGAACGAACCTTTCGCCATCATATCTCGCAATAATTACGGAGCACTTATACTTAACACATCGAACTTATTGTTTGCCGATATCGATTCCGCCCGCCCTTCTTGGAAAGCATCCGGCGGATTTTTTAGCCGATTATTCGGGGGAAGTAGTCCGGACCCTACCAACCAACTAATCGAAAAAATTGAAAATCTTTGCCGTAAATCATCCGGACTTGGGATGAGGTTATATCGGACTAAGGCAGGATTTCGAGTTATGGTAACGTCGAGGACTTTCGATCCTATGAGTTCTGAGACCAATCAAATTCTCAAGAAGCTCGGCAGCGATCGACTTTATGAACAGTTATGCCATCGCCAAGAATGTTTTCGTGCCCGCTTGTCACCTAAACCTTGGCGAATGGATTTTACGCGACCGGCCTTTCGATTCCCATACATGGATTATGCGCAGAAATACATGGATGACTGGGTCGAAAAATATGTCCAACTCTCTGCCAATTATGCAACTTGCGCGCTAATAGGAAACTTCGGAAGCCGCCAATACCATCCCGTCGCTGACACTATCGTCAGGCTTCACGATTTTTACGCTCTCAGCGATAACGACTTACCGCTGGCTTGATAATATCCAAGGTAGTATCTGAATTTGAAATCAGGCCACCGACTGAACTATCCGATTGCAAGTAGATAGAACTGTTACCGACGATTCCTTGGGGTCGACGACCAACGGGTGCAAACAAGTCTACAAGGCACACAATCATTGGTTACGCAAAGATCAATAAACATCTCTCGCGTACCGTTTTTGTTTTCTTAGGGTTTTGACGTAGTCGGACGCCTCATTTTCATCCTTCCCACCGTGAACGCGAACAATTTCGAGAAGTGCTTTTTCGACATCCTTGGCCATTCGTGAGGCATCGCCACAAACGTAAAAGTAGGCTCCGTCTTCAAGCCACCGCCATAACTCCGCACCATTTTCGAGCATCCGATGTTGCACGTAGATCTTTTCTTCCTGATCCCGAGAAAATGCGAGGTCCAGTTTTGTTAGCAGCCCTCCCCGTTTCCAACCTTCAATCGCTTCTTCGTACAGGTAATCGGTTGTGCGATGGGGGTTGCCAAAAAACAACCAGTTTTTCCCTTTGCCCTTACGAAATTCCCGTTCTTCAAGAAACGCCCGAAACGGCGCAATCCCAGTCCCCGGCCCTACCATGATCATCGGAGCATCGTCATCTTCCGGCGGCCGAAATCCTTTGTTCACTTGGACGAAAACTTTCGGCGGTACATCGTTGCTTTGATCGGCAAGGTAGGTCGAACATACGCCCCCCCGCATTCGACCGTGCGATTGGTACCTGACAACGCTTACTGTCAAATGAACTTCATCAGGATGAACCCGGGGGCTCGACGAGATCGAATACTGACGTGGTTGCAGTCGCTTCAACAATCGCACGAATTCTGCCGCATCCATGAAACGTGCCGGATGATCGACAACCAGATCGATCACCCCCCTGCCCCAGAAAAATTCTTGCCACTTTTCTTTTCGGTCTTCTTCGACGATTGACCGCAACTGCTGCGAATCGCTCCGTTCTTGCCAAGCTGTGACAAGATTTCGATTCAATGTTTGGATGTCATAATGTTCAACTAAGGCATCGCGTAAGAAGGCGACTCCGCCATTGGGAATGGGTACTAAGGTTTCCGGAGCAAAGGGCGTGGCATCAATGATCTCGTCTACAACTCTACAGTCATTAAGCGGATGAATGCCAAGAGCATCGCCAATCTCGTATTTAAGTCCTGATCCTGCGATAGACACTTCAATGTGGTGCGTCGATTTGACTGACCCCACTCCGTTCAGATTAAGGTTGTTCAAAATCTTGGCGGGAAACGGATTCTCCGGACCATAGCCTTGGATTTTGCTTGATTTTTCTGGAGGAAAGGCTTCAGTGGGATTCTCGACAAAGAAATCTAGCAGCCCCGTCTTCCACACTTTGAATGGTTCTTCAAAATCGACGTCACATTCAACGCGATCGTAAATCCGTTCGGCACCCAGTTCCTCAAGGCGGCTGTCGATATCTTTTCCTGCCTGGCAAAAATCGGGATATTGAGAATCGCCCAAAGCGAGCACCGAAAACTTGACTCCGTCAGCCCGGGGAGCAGTTTCGGAAAACAGCGATTCCATAAAATCGACGGCGTTGTCGGGCGGTTCCCCATCACCATAGGTACTCGTGACAATCAAGAGATTTTGTTCTTCAGGTAATTTTGAAACGTCGTAGTCGATCATCTCAATGGC
>JBCCSJ010000435.1:0-3557 GCA_039200505.1 Planctomycetota bacterium
TGGTTGTAATCACAGCGTGCTTCCACATTAAAGTTCATTCCTTTCCCGATTTGCTTGTTTTGATATTTGATCGCAGTGTAGGAGGCAGGGATAACTTTTTCATACATGCCGAGTTCAATCAGCGTTGATTTTAGCCATAGCTGATAATCGTTTCCGGCATCAAAAGAATTGGGTGGAAGGCTAATACTGCCATAAAAATCTCGGCGACGTTTTGCACGAGCAGCATCGTAGGCAGTATCTTCTTCGATCTGGATGCTCGTTAGCAGTGTTTCGATCTGGCTATTCTTCTTTTCGAGTTGACCGATAAACCAAAAAATGGCTGCAAATACGATCGCCAACGGGACCAGCCCTGCGGTCGCGTAAACTAGTTTTTTCTCTCGACTTGTCAGTTTTTCAAACATGATGATTTGTTGGGTAGATTTTTATGTTTGGCGTGCGGTAGTTAATCAAATTAGTTCGATCAACTTTTCTCGGGAGACTCAGCGGGCAACGGTCCTTCGTCCGATTCCTCCGGATTTTGAGCCTGAAGTTCTCTTAATTTGGCCGTTCGCTCTTTGATATAAATATCTGCCCTTTGGTCGGCCTGTTTCACCAATTCATCTTTTGGTTGAGCAAAGTAGGTGGTCAGGTCTAAATTCAAGCCATAGTCTTCACTGTCATCGAGTTTGTTATTTCGCTGAGAAGAGACCCGGTAGGGACGAGACCGTAGAGACTGCCGCAGTTCTTTTTCCTTTTCTACATCGGCGACCTTCATCTTCAGGAAGATTCGGTGGTCGTACTCGAGTCGGTTGGAATCATCGACAACGACATTGGATGGTGGTAATTTTCCAATCTGACCGGTAAAAGAGTCAACAATCGTGTCGTCGGGAGTTAAAGCCAATTCGCTAAACTGATAAAGTTCTTCCAACCAGTCGACATCGCGGGTCAACCAGGAATCAATCTTGTCGACTTCGGCAACCAAATCTTCGGCAGAAGGCCGATTGGCATTCCCTGCATTTTGAGTTTTGAGAGCTTTCAGGTCTTCTTCATAAGAAGCGATTTCTTCGGATAGTCCCTGCAGATAGAAGTAGCCGAAACCAGATGCGGTAAGGAATAGTACCGCTGCGAGTGCTCCGTAAATGTAGAACTTCGAAAAATCACGTTTTTTTACAACCGGGCGTCGAGGGTTGGAAAAATCGATGGTGTGACGCCCTTTTTGATGGTGTTTAGAAAGGGCACCTAACAACGCAGTATACCGTTCGGGATTTGCCGGCTGTCCCAATCGACTTCCGGATTGACAAAAATCCAATGGAGAAATCTGGTCGGATAAAATCCCAAGATCTTTGTCTAGTGCTTCTGATACTGCTTGGTTGACTTCGCTCTGGCCGATTAGCATAGCGGCCTCGATGCTGCGATCTCCCAAACTTTTGCGTGTCGAAGCGATGGTTCTTTTGATTTCAGATAATAGGTTTCGAGCACGCTGTAGAGTGTCGTACGATTCGGGTAATCGAACCGTCCGTGTGGTTAAAAGCCGCAAACCATCTACCACCGTCAAATCGGTGTTGTCTCCATTGGGATCGACAATCAGTTTGGGAATTGCGTCTTGCAATCGGCTACTCAATAAATCGACAGTTGCATATGGTCGAAGGACCAGATGTTTGACTTTTACGCCTGCACCTTCGCAAATCGATTCGATCTGCTTTTTGTATTCGGGTGAAATCGCGACCGCGATCACCTTACGGGCCTCCGTTTCGTTATCACTAAGGGGCACAAAGTCGAATGCCCAACCATCGTTCATGGCAGCAAATTCGCTTTTCGCCAAAAAACGAACCATGTCGGGCAGCTCATCTGCCGGCGCCGGCGGTACCTGAACTTCGCGCATTTCAACGTTGGTTCGGCTAATAACGACAATGGCATCGGCCCGTGAACAACCATGTTGAGATAACGCCGATTTGAGTGTTTCACTCGCTTGGGCATCATCACCTGAGATGCCTACTGAAAACAGATGATTCACCTCGATGTTGCGTGAGCCCTGTTTCGATTCGGCGACAAAAATTTTGTCGGCTTCAAATTCTATTGCGATGGTTGCCATGAGTTTTTCTTAATAGGTTTCCAGGTGAAATCTCGAAGGTGAATAGATCTGCGTCATTCCGCGAGGTTCAGCCCCAACGTTTCGACCGATAGGCTAGTGCGAAGATGGGACTTGTCTAAAGAGGATAGAATGCGGGGAATCGGCTCGGTGGTGTCGAATACAGCGTCGGCTCGCGATATGCCCGCACCGTCGGCAAAATAACCGACAATTTCGGCACGATAGACATCACCGCGAGCACAAATGTAAGGCATCAGCCCTTTCATGGTTTCAAGATCGACGATAGCTTCAGCCCAAAGCCATGTTTCGTACCGACGATTCAAGTCGGCTCCATCCGGATCATCCAATTCATAATCGTCACCTCGAGCAGAAATGATTTCTTCTGCTAATGCTTCATCCATTCCCGGAAGGGCAGCCAGTAAAATCTTGGGGGCTTCCATAATGTTTAAGCGACCCGGAATCGTGGTCCCTTCATAAGTGGTTAAGGAAGCCATTAAAGTAGGCAAAGTGAAAGGAGCATTGTCTAAACGAATGGGTGACGGTGCGTAGGGAAACAGGTTTTCGTCATCGTTGGTTTTGACAAAAACCCCCACCAGATCCAGCACTGATTGAAATTTACGTTGGCTTTGAGCGGTCAAGTCTGGTGGAAAGAGGCCGGCATTGGATTCGGTTGCCCCATCAGGCGGAACCTCAACGGGCGGTTCAGCAGGATCAGCCGTCCGGTAGTAGATAATGAAATTTGCCCACTCGTCGTTGAACGCACTTTTCAGATCGTCGTAAAGCTGGTCCAGGTCGTCCGAATTGATGTTGATTCGAGGTAATCCTTCGGACGTCAAATTCGATTCTTTACTGTATAGGGTGATATAGTTGGCCCAACCCAGGTACATTTCTGGTTCAATCGAGGAGGCTTCTGATGATTGAAGTTCTTCCGAATCGACGACTCCATTTTGATTCGTATCCAAACCAAACAAAAGTTGAGGCGTTACACCTCGGACCATCAATAATTCGTTGATCGTTCCAGCAGGCCCGTTTTTGGCAGAGTAAGGTGGCGACTCACTTTGATAATAGGCCGACTCGGTACCGTAATCTCGAGTGTCGTCATCGGCGTCCAACCAATCGAGAATTGCATCGGCAATTTCTTCGTTCATGTCCGGAAGCCCCAGCAAAATGTCTCTGCCATTTTGATAAAGAGCATCAATGTAAATCAGAGCGTTAATATTGAGTTTGGAGCTTTCGTCGATTAGGCCGTACCGAAAACCTTCAAGATTTCCATCGGCATTCAAGTTCGGAGCAATCACCGTGAAATAGCCAATTTGATCGGCCTGAGTTGTTTGGACAGCGACTGGGATTCCGGAAAAAGTCAGCTCGTTGTCCCATCGACCACCTTTTTCACGAATCGTATTTTCATTCTGAGACAAAAATAATCGGGTGTAATCGAGCCCTGATTCGACCAAAAATTTCGATTGTAATTGTTTGGTTTGGAGTCGAA
>JBCCSJ010000436.1:0-3550 GCA_039200505.1 Planctomycetota bacterium
ACGCTTCGGCAATGACACGTTTGTGCATTACGGTCAGGGCAAATGGTACCCAGGGGAACCGTTGCCTCGATGGTCAAAAACTTGTTATGCCCGCAAAGATGGAAAATCGATCTGGAAAAATCAGGAATTTCTTGCCGCGGAAGGTGAGGATCATCAACACAACGATTCTGATGCAAGAAAACTGGTGGAAGGAATTGCAGAAAGACTGAATGTCGACGACCAAAACGTCGCTGCTGTCTATGAGGATGCCCTATATCACATCTGGCAGGAACAACGGCTTCCTCAGAATGTTGATTTGAATGACCTCGAATCCGTTCAAAATGAGATTGATCGAAACCGACTTGCTCAGGTACTTCAAAAAGGGCTTAGCAATCCTTCAGGGTATATTCTACCGCTCATGTTTGACCGCAATCTCAGCCGTCCTCGTTGGCGGAGTGGACATTGGAAAACGAAAGCGGATCGAATTTTTCTGGTACCGGGCGATTCTCCAATTGGATATCGTTTGCCGCTTAAATCACTGCAAAGCATTTCCGAACAACAGCAAAAATTTTACCAACCTTTAAGCCCGGTCGTACATCGCGATCCTCTGCCAGATCCCGAAACGTTTCGTCTATTGCACCAATCGAATTTGGACATGACCGATCGTCGGATTGAGGCAGAATTATTGGCCAATGCCCCATTGGATCCGTCATCGCGATCAAAATTGCATCGGAATCGAACCGGCCAAACCGCACTGCTTGATCCATTGTTTGACATTGTAAAAGATGCGGATTCTCACAATGCTGATTTAGCGAGTGAACCGGAGGACGATGTATGCCCAACCATTGATTTTGACCAACAGGCGTTGCCCTTTGCGTTGTGTGCGGAAGTCCGGAATGGGACCGTCCACGTTTTTCTTCCGCCGACTGATCAATTGGAACAGTATTTGGAAATCCTTTCGGCGATTGAAGAATCCGCAACGCAGTTTGAACTACCAGTAATTATTGAAGGCTATCAACCTCCTCGCGACCACCGATTGAAAAGCTTTAGCATTACCCCAGATCCGGGCGTGATCGAGGTCAATGTTGCACCATCAGCAACTTGGGAAGAACTCAAAGAAACGACCGCTGGTCTGTATGAAGATGCCTATCATTCCCGTTTGGGAACTGAGAAGTTTGATGTCGATGGGGCTCATACTGGAACGGGAGGTGGTAATCATGTCGTCCTTGGGGGTCCGTCGCCTTTGGAAAGCCCGCTGCTTCGACGGCCCGACTTGTTGAAATCGCTGCTTGGATTCTGGCAAAACCACCCGTCGCTATCTTATCTTTTTTCAAGTCGATTCGTTGGCAGCACCAGCCAGGCACCACGAGTTGACGAAGGACGCGTCGATGCACTTTATGAATTGCAGATTGCATTTGACGAATTAGATCGCCAAATTCAACGCGACGAAGGGTGTCCTCCTTGGATGGCCGATCGAATTTTCCGAAATCTTTTGATTGACGTGACTGGTAACACTCATCGAGCAGAATTTTGCATCGACAAGTTATATTCGCCAGATTCTGCGACGGGCAAACTTGGGCTACTGGAATTCCGTGGATTTGAAATGCCGCCGCACCATCAAATGAGTTTGACACAACAATTATTGATTCGAACATTGGTTGCGAAATTTTGGAATGAGCCCTACCGTCAGCCTTTGGTGGATTGGGGGACAAGGCTTCACGATCAATTCATGTTGCCGACTTTTGTCTGGCGTGATTTTTGCGATGTGGCCGAAATGTGCCAGCAATCTGGATACGAAGTCGAAGCTGATTGGTTTCAATCCCATTTTGAATTTCGTTTTCCATTCATCGGGGGATTCACTCACAATTCGGTAGATGTCGAAATCCGCCAGGCCATCGAGCCTTGGAATGTACTTGGTGAGGAATCGACTGCCAGCGGCACATCTCGATACGTTGATTCTTCTATTGAAAGGATGGAACTCAAGGTTTCCGGTTTTGTAGATGAAAGATACCTGATCGTTTGCAACGGGATTGAGGTTCCGCTTCACCCGACAGAGCAAGCGGGACAATATGTGGCTGGTATTCGATTTCGAGCATGGCAACCGCCCAGTTGTCTGCACCCGACTATTCCCGTTGATGGTCCACTTGTATTCGATCTTTACGATCGCTGGCTTGGACGGTCGGTTGATGGATGTCAGTATTTTGTCGGTCACCCGGGCGGACTCAATCCGACGATCAGACCGGTAAATAGTTTGGAAGCCGAAAGCCGAAGGGCAGCCCGATTTTCTAAAATCGGTCATAGTGGTACAAAGGGGAATCCGAGAAAGGCTCGGCCTAATAACGATTTTCCAATGACTCTGGATCTACGGCGGGAAAAAAATTGAGCGAAGACTCGGCATCCATTCCTGAACAGCCTCCGCAATCCGGCCCGGCCGATTTTTCCTCGGATTCACAGAATCAGCAACAACAGGGTCAACTGCAACAACAGCAACAGCAGTTTTTTTCAGTGCCCGGTATGCCTGAAAAACCAAATTCGAATCTAAAATCACCGAATACTGATTTTTTTTCTGATTATCGACCACCGTCCCATAGTTACGATGAAATTTTAGATCCCGATTTGAATTTAAGGCAGCATTGGAATTCTTTCGCCAACGAAGTTACTCGACTAGGCAGGCCGGAACTCGATCGAAGGGTCAATCAGATCCGAAAGATCGTCCATCAAAATGGAATTGCTTATAGCGCCTACGGCGACCCATCTCTTCGTGAAAAACATCTCCAGCTTGACCCATTACCTCATCTGATGCTGGAAGCAGAGTGGGATTTTATTCAGCGTGCTTTGACCCAAAGGGCGAATTTGTTCAATCGCATGTTGTCCGATATTTTCGGTCCTCAAAAGCTATTGAAGCAAAATATTATTCCTGCCGAAGTTCTGTTTCAACACCCTCAATATCAGTTGCCGTATCATGGATTGCCGGAACCGGGTGGACAACATCTCCATTTTTACGCCGCTGAGATTGTTCGATCACCGGACGGACGTTGGCACGTCAAATCGGACCGAACTGACTTTCCTGGCGGTAGCGCATTTGCGCTGGAAAATCGGATTGCAACTTCACGTGCCTTTCCCAGCATCTTTCGTCGATCCAATGTCCAACGAATTGCGCCTTATTTCATCGCACTCAGGGACAATCTGAAACGGCTGGCCCAACACATCAATCCCGAACCGCACATTGCAATCTTGAGCGCTGGGGCGGGCAGAAACGGGTACTTCGAAGATTCGATGTTAGCCCGTTATCTTGGCTTCACATTGGTCGAAACCAGAGACCTTGTTGTCCGTCAACAGAAATTGATGTTGAAAACGCTAGATGGGTTGATGCCAGTCGACGTAGTTTTTCGACGCTACCAAAGTAACCCTCTTGATCCACTGGAGATTGGTGGGACGGTTCCCGGTATTCCCGGAATTCTCCAAGCGATTCGCAGCGGCAACGTCGTCGTCGCCAATTCACCCGGCAGCGGTCTGGTCGAATCGCCTGTGTTTGCAACTTTTCTTCCCAAGATTTGCGAGTCGCTTTTGG
>JBCCSJ010000437.1:0-3546 GCA_039200505.1 Planctomycetota bacterium
CGATCAACTCGCACAAAAACCATCAACCGACGAAATCAGCCAACTCCTGCCGGACGCTTGGCTAATCGCCAACCCAAACCATCGCTGGGATATCGCTGAAATAAGAAAAAACGAAAGAACGTAGATCCTCGTGCGCTTACAGATGGAAACAGGTGACGATGTCGACGTACCATTCATTTGTTTCCCGCCGCCAGCCAGAATTCGAATGCACCCGCAACTCTTGAGTCCCTCAAATGATACTTAGTTAGTGCGTAGTGTTGCTACACAAGGAATTCATGGTTACGACAAGGCGATCAATCGATATTTACCCTTGCTGAGTGAAAACCAGCTTTAGGCGGTTGTCGTGAGCATTTTGAATCAAATGCTCTTCGATCAGCTTGGATTGATCAAGCGTTGAGCCGATCAATCCGGTTTTGACTTGCGTGAGAAAAACGTCGTTGTTTAAATGCGGCTCATCCCGAACTGAAATACTTTTTTGACCATTTACCAGTTTTTGCCAGATACAAATTGGAAAGTACGAGCCGATTGGGATCAAACGATCTTTCTTAATGTCTCGCTCGCAGAGTTTCACGAATACTGGACAACGGCAAAGACGCATTTTTTCGACCTCATCTTCTTCAAGGTTGTTGCAAACGGAAATCCCCGGTATCGCAAGCATTTTTTCGATTTGAGACTCAATGTTGCTGTCGCTTGATGGGTAATATTTATCATTACCGGTCTTGTGGCATTTGTATTGTACAAACACAACGCGCCCTTGATCGTGGAAATTGTAAATCAAATCAACGCCAAGTATTTCTTCAACAATTGTTCGATCGACCTTTTCTAAATAGAGTCGCCTACCCGCGTGTTCGAACAATCGCTTGCCTCCAAACGCATCTGCTTTCGAATTAAAACTAGATTCAATATCAAGATCGATGATTTGCTCCTCTCGTAGTGAGCGAGGCATTCCAAAGATCCTAAACGCAGTGTTTAAGGCATCGTTGCACTGAAGAGATATTTCTTCGTTTTCACTATGTTGCGAATCAGCGAAATATTCTGCGTCCAACTTTCCCTTGTTTGAGTTGACCAGAAAGTCTTGGATTTTTTCAAACTTGCCTTTTAGCCACCAAGGCGATCCACCTTTCCAAAGATCTTCCCTTTTGGATCGACTGGTATAGTCTCGCTCGAATAACCCACGCGGCGCAAATCTGGTAAGTAACCGTTCAAGGTCGACATCAATAAGCGTGGGGCTATCAATGTGGAGAGCGGTTCCTTCCTTGGTACTTTTCCTTTGTTTCCGAATCCTTGCCAGAAGCGCAGTTTTCTTTCGATCAACACACTCGATAATCAAATAGGACGGTAGCTTGATCCGTTCATTCCCTGTACAGCTAAAGCTATACGTAAGCTCTTTTGAAATCCTACGTAGTTCGTCCATTGACTTCGAAAGGAAGTAGCAAAAAGCTCGATTTTTCGGCATGGAATACGGCTTTCTGAAATCAACGTGAATGAGATAATTTTACGAACAGATTGTTGAGATTCGAATTGAAGAGTTTGCAAACCTAAAACGATCCACAACGAAACTTACGAGAACAATTATGAGTGAATCGAATGCAGATGGCCACTCGAATTGGAATGAGTATTTGCTCAAGGCACTTGATTCCGAAGCCAATAGATCCATTGGGCAATTTGTGCATCTTCACGGTCAAGCATTTGCACCCAATTCGCTACCGAAAGGAGTTGGGGTAGGCAAATTTGGAGTGTGCTTCGCCAATGCATACAGAATGTTGAAACGACATGGTTCGAGCAAAGGGCTGATATATGTTGAAGGCTATGCGGTTAGCAGTACCAGCGGACAAGCCCATCTTCACGCTTGGTGTGTAAACAAAGAAAGAGTTGTATTTGATTCAACCTGGAGGAATGCGAACAGCTATTTTGGTATTCCATTCAAAACGGACTATGTTCAGGAGGTGATTAGTCAAAGGGAACGGAAAGGAGACTTGTACTTTGGACTGCTGGATGATTGGAAGTCAGGCTTTCCGCTGATCTCAAAACTTGGGAACCTGGAAGCCATTTGGAAAGAAGAATTGTGACTGCGTCTAGACTATTTGAATACGGCAGCAATTGCTTCTTGCTGTCGGGATGGAAACAAATGCCGATAACGGCGAACCATTTCTACGGTCTGGTGACCAACCCAATCGTTGATGACTCGCTGTTCGATTCCGGCAGCCGCAAAGTTGCTGTAGAACGAGTGGCGAAATAGGTGCCAGCCGTGAAGGACTTCCCATTTGCTTTTGGTGAAAGTCTTCTCAAAAAAGTTGCTTGCTTGATCGTTTGAGATTCCAGAGGCTTTAGTCACGCCATTTTTTGTGTCGGCGAATGTGAAGTTTGATCCAGGATGGGTCTTGAGCCATTCCTTCAAGACTTTTTTCAAGTCAGCTTGCATTGGCACAGTGCGAGTCGACAGTTTTCCACGACAGCGTTTCTTTTCGCGAATCGTGATCACTGATGATGCGAAGTCGAGATCGTCGATTTCAGATCGAAGAATGTCGCTTCGTCGAGCTCCTGTATACGCCGCAAAGCAAAGCATGGGATAGATGACTGGTTGTCGAGCATTTGTTTTTGCGTGAGCCAATGCCGCCTTGACTTGCGTGACATCTAGAAAAAGGCTGCCCCAAAGTTCTTTGATTTGGAATTCCGTCAATCCACCACGTTTGACGCGAGATTCGATTTGTTTCCAAGTTTGGAATGGTGGCTTTTCGTGGAATTTTGGGTAGCGCAGTTTCTTGCTCGGGAATGCATGTGAGACAAGCTTCTCTTCGATCATCCAATTCCAAATTGTTGAGAAGGTTCGGAGCTCCTTCTTGATCGTCTGGACGCTGACGTTTCGGCCATAACGCCCAGCTTCCTTTGATCGTTTGTCGATGTATCGCTGAAGGGACGGTTTGTCGATGTCGCTGAGCTTGACGGTCTTGCCAATCAGTCGAGTCAAATGGGCTACATGTGTATCCATGCCGCCAAGAGTTGTTTCTTCAAGCGTGTTATCAGGAAGAGCTTCTTTGAAGACGACCCAAGCGCCCTTGATTGTGACCGATTGGCGAAACGCTTTTCGTTTTGGTGCGGCCAACGGTTTCTTTGATCCGTTGAGAATGAACTCGACAGGATCGCAGCCTGATGGGATCGCGAGCCGACCAAGTTTGTATTGCTCGAGCCGCTGCTCGACCTGGGCAAATCGCACGTTCGCGGTTCTCTGATTTTTGGTGCCGAGAGAGCGAGCGACCTTTTCTCCTTCCAATCGGAAGACCGCTCTGAAATTTCCGTCGCGTGATTCTAGTGAAGCCATGTGTCTGATTCTTTTCTTTGAGGGTGAAAAGAACCAGCGATACAAAATCAACGTTACTGCAATGTTGTCCCCGTTTTTGTCCCCGCGCTTCATTGGGAGGGGATTTAGAGATCATTCAGTTTTGGTTGTTTTGTTAAAAAACGTCGTGAAAAACCGAAGTACCCGAGGGGGGACTTGAACCCCCACGACCGTAAGGTCACAGGATTTTAAATCCTGAGCGTCTGCCA
>JBCCSJ010000438.1:0-3546 GCA_039200505.1 Planctomycetota bacterium
AAGCGCCCGAAGTTATCCCTGCCTGCGCTGCGCCTTTCGTTACGGCCCGGTTGCTCGTACCTCGCAATCCTCGCTCTTTGCCCGGCTACGCCGCAAAGCGGCTGCGCTTTCATGGCAACCGCTCGGATCCGTCCATGGCCCGGGCCTGTCATAGCGCCGACCGTCCATGGATCGGCGTGCCTTCGGCATCTGATCTATCATTGGAACCTGATGGCTAGCCGTTTCTGAATTTCAAGCCGTTCTCACTCCGTTGGAACAATCATCCTGAGTTCCGCGGCCGATGACAATCAATCGCTTCGGCAACGTCGCAACGGCGGCGGTCTATTCGGTTTGGTTATCGGTCGACTCCGCTAGCGAATCGTTGTCTGTCCCCGTTTGGTTTTCTTGCGGTGGGTAATTAAACGGTTTTTGATTTCACGGTCGATTGGCCTGTCCCCCGATTTTTGTCTCTCCCCCGATCGGTGTTAACTTTTCACCCATGGACTGAACTATTTCCGCAAGCTGCACTGCATTCAACTGAGGATTCTGTTTCAACGAGTCAATCAATAGTATTGCGTAGCTGAAGTCGCCATCACCGTTTTGAATCGCTCTCAAAAGTGTATCCCAGAAAAGCTGGGCGAAAGCAGGTCTCTCTTTTGACCAACTAATCCAATCAAACTCTGTCAACTCCCGCCAAAAGAATGTCGGAATGCCGTTACGAAAAACACTTCTTCCCTCAATAAATTGAAAAATAACAAATTGCTCTTCGAAGCCATTTGGAAGAAAAGAATTTTGCGTGAGGAACGTCGAAAGCTCAGTTGAGTTTAGAGTCACCTGCTCTTCGGTGACTCTCATTCGTGGATCTAAGAAATCATAATATCGCGTAGACCTCGCGCTTAAATTTAGTGTGGAGAACTCGTCAATACCCGCACGACGAAACGAAAAGCCTAACAAGAATGAAACCAAATCAAACAGGAGAAGGGCCGTTGAAAGTGAAAACCGACTATATAGAGACAAATGAACATTCCGATTTTTCGTATCTTTGCTATTGATCATTCCGCTGACAGCCAAATTTTATTGCGTGCAACATTAAGTCATAACTCGAAATAGGTGGGCCTGGTATGCCATGTCCTGGATCTTGTCAGGAAGCGCTTTTTCCACCTGTTCTAATTCCACTTCTTCATCTAGCTGTGCAACGTAAATTCGTTCCAAATTTGGAAACTTCTTGAACGCAAGAATATCGTCTTTTTGTTTTAGAAGAATATCAAGACGTATCATTTTCACGTCTTGGAATACCGTGTAAGGCAGAAAGTCATTCGCTGTGCGTATGTTATCTAAACGAAAATCAATTCTAAACGAAAATCAATTTTTATTACGCGAACAAATGGTTCCGACATCGACTCGAAGCGATCCACAAGCCAATTCGGAACGAGAACGTAACCCGTTTGGAAATCGGCATTCATCAACGGCGATTTTGGCGATCCCCATGAGAATTCGAGATTGGTTCTGTCTTGGCTTCCCCTCTCGGCTTCCAAATTTAACCAAGATGAAAAAAACAGCAGGACTGAAACAACTAAAATTACGAACTTCGTTCGACGGCCTGTTAATCTCGGACAAAAACAACTTTTTTACAGCAAACCCGTGGCGTGCATTTTGTATGATTGTGAAAAAGACTCTCCAACCTAAGACCTTTTTTCGTCGCTCTTCCTTGGTGTATTGGAAGCCAAGAAGCCTAACGCGTTCGCATCTGAAATATCATGTGTTTGTTATCCCTCACTGACGTGTCGGGTTGTGATTAGATTTTTGGAATTGAGCGAGCAGTTGCTAACGTCTCAAACTGGGGATTATTTGCTTCAATACTGGAGAAGACCGAACTTCGAGCACAGCGCAAGGCTAACTCCGATTGAGATCAATAAGCAATCCAATCCAAAAAACTTAACTCAATTGAGATTTGCGAATTACGCGATTGGACGCCGAACGTTTTGGCTACTCTTGTTAGGAGGTGTAATAAGTCTCAAACAGGGCTGCAAAGACGAAGAGACTCAACGATCATTTCATTATTGGTCATCGGTGTGATTAACTGGGATCGGCAGTTTTTCTATATCGGGGAGTCACGCGAAATTCGATCTGTAAGTCGGAATCGACTTTGACTGGGATGTATCCCTGCTTTGATTGGATTCCAAATTCGGCCGCAGTTTCCCAAACATCCGTTTCTTTGACGAAAATTCCTGTTTCACGAAAACGACTGTCGCTGATGTAGAATCGGTTCTCACCTGGGACAACGCTTGCTTTGAATTTTCCATTTTGATTGGTCTTTTCCTCGCGAATCATGGCGCCCGTTTCTGGTCGATCTGGACCGTGCCAGCCTACAGAAACGCCAGGAATTGGATCGCCGTCATCATTCAAGACGATACCTTCAACGATTGCTGTTTTTTCCAAAACCATATCGCCAGCTGAAACATGCACGCCACCGGCCGGTATCAGTTTCGACAGGGGCAACCGTATACCAACTTCGCCATTTTCCAAATGGGAGATGACATACTCGCCGCTTGAAGAGGTAATCAATTCGACCATACCATCGTCGTCTGATGTTGCTTCAATCCAATGAGCGGGCCGTGTGGCCCCCTTTATTTCTTTCAACTTGATCACGTTGGCATTGCTTCTTTGTGCAGCGATTCGATATCTTGGCACTGGCTTCTGAGTTTCTCCGTCGATGACTTTGAACTTGACGAGTCTGGGTGAGCCGAGTTGAAATCCGAGGCTGCAGGGAATCGACCTAAGGTTGATATATTGCGGCCCAAAATTCGGGTGGCGGATTCTGAGAGATCTCTGAAACCTCGATTCATTGTCCGAGTCAAAGGCTGCCAAGTCTTTGATTTCAAACTTTCCATCATCGCCCGAGATCGTAGTCGTAAAGCCCTGCATCGGTTCACCATTGGGTGCACAATCAACGTAAAGGGTGGCGCCGGAAACTGGTTTACCGTAATGGTCCAGAACCAATCCGGAAACCGTTTCAGCTGTTTCAAAGCCAATGTCAAAAACGTAGACGCCGTCTTTTGCATTTTGGTTGTTAGCTTCGGCAGGGTAAAGGTCAGTCATTACACTCGCGTAGCCCGGCGAGCGAGCATAAAGCCGGTAGAACTTCTCTGACCCTTGCGACCCAAAAAGACCTTTGGCAAGAAATGAACCATCGGTCGCATACCTTTCTTCGCTTGGTTGGCTGATAGGCATTCCCTCAGCAATTCGCTCGATAACCAAGGTCACCTCCTTCAGTTTCTTGCCCGTCTTGCGGTCAAAGAAATTAATCTTTGCGTCGATGCCTCCGTTGAGCCGGTCGTCCGAAATTGCAGGCCGGGACAAGGGAGTTTCGTTGGGTTTCAAGAAGGAATCATCGGGTGAAAACCCACTTTCTTCCGGAGGTTTTGGTTGCGATCCTTTTTCGAGGTCCTCAATCATTTTGGGGAAGAATCGAATGTAAGATTCGAGCAGCGCTCGTTTGGGGTGATTGATATTCCATCCACCATCGATCCCGTTTCTCAATTCGGTCTGATACTCTGCAATTTTTTC
>JBCCSJ010000439.1:0-3545 GCA_039200505.1 Planctomycetota bacterium
ACACGAGATCATTTCTATGTTGATGGTAATTTCGTATTTGCAATGGGCTGTCGCTTCATATATGCTACTCGAATTTTTTAAGATGCCGACACTCGCAAAGGGACGATTCTGTACGCCGAACTAACGACTCAATTACAAGATTTCGAAGGGGCCGTGCGACTTAAAGCTGACGTTGTTAAACAAGTTGATGAAAATAATTTACAAGCCTACGGAACTGCGATTACATCCAGTCGACTTGGGGTGCCGCGTTATTGGTTGCAATCACAACGAGTCGGAATTCAGACGGTGCCCGTTTCCAGTGTTGATCCTCAATCGGGGCTTCCAATTTTTGACCCTGCAACGTTGGACTACCGAACGGAAAATGAATATCTCTTACAAGCAGAACAAAACCGCGTATTCGTCAATGAAATTCCAGTGTTTGGCTGGCCGGTTCTGAACACCAATTTGAGCGATCCATCGTTTTATCTCGATCGTCTTGGTATCAACAACGATCAAATTTTCGGATTCCAAATCACCTCGGGATGGGATTTATATCAACTACTTGGAATCAACCAGCGTCCTCAGGGAAGGGAATGGATTGGATTGCTGGACTATTTGAGCGACCGAGGGATTGGATATGGAAGCGAATTCAGTTACCAGCAAGAAGGCCTGTTTGGCTACTCTGGTCCAGTAAGAGGGGACTACAAAAGCTGGTTCATTCGAGATGATGGGCTCGATTTTTTAGGATTTGATCGAAGAGGTCTTACACCTGAAACCCGGAATCGTGGCCGGATATTGGCCAATCATCGACACGATTTTCGCCCCGGACTTCGGCTCAAGGCCGAGTTAGGATACATTTCGGATCGAAATTTTCTGGAACAGTATTACGAACGTGAATGGGATACTTCGAAAGATGCTACGACTGGATTTTGGTTGGAACAAAATCAGGGAACTCAAAGCAACAATCTGACCGCAGATTTACAAATCAACGATTTTTTCACTCAAACCAGCGGAATCCAACTGAATCAATTCAACCTGGGCCGACCCTTATTCGGAAATCGTTTGGTTTGGCACAATCGATCGCATGCTGGGTACGTGAGAATGCGGCAAGCTGACGCGCCAGTCGATCCTGTTGACTTGGCAAAGTTTGACCCACTGGCATGGGAAGCCGATGTGGATGGTTTCCGTGTTGGCACTCGTCACGAAATTGATTTTCCACAACAACTTGGTCCGGTAAAAGTGGTTCCTTACGGAATTGGAGACTTAACCTACTGGCAAGAAGATCTATCCGGAAATGACTTAACGAGGGCCTACGGTCAGGTCGGAATCAAGGCAAGTCTTCCCGTTTGGCGGGTCGATCCTGGCGTTCAAAGTATATTATGGAACGTAAACGGATTAGCCCACAAAGTTCTTTTTGATGTTGATGCGTTTTATGCCGATGCGTCGCAAGACCTTGATGAGTTACCTCTTTACGACCCGTTGGATGATGACTCTCAAGAACATTTCCGCCGCCGTTTCGCGTTCGACACCTTCAATATATTTCCAGGGCAGAATACCCCTTTAAGATACGACGAAAGATTTTTCGCATTTCGATCGGGGATCCAGGGCAATGTAACCGGGCCAGTCGAAATCGCTGACGACCTTGCCGCGATCAAATTAGGGGTTCGTCAACGTTGGCAAACCAAACGTGGTTTGCCGGGGCGTCAAAGGATTATCGATTGGATTACGCTGGATATGCAAACGATCCTTTATCCAAACTCGCGTCGTGATAATTTTGGCAACTCTGATGTTGGGATGTTTGACTACGACTTTCGCTGGCACGTTGGCGATCGCTTCTCTCTGGTATCCGATGGCTATGCGGACTTCTTTTCGCAAGGGCTTCGAACCATTAGCGTTGGGTCCAATATCTCCCGACCTGAAATCGGAAACCTCTACCTGGGTTACCGGATGATCGAAGGTCCGATTAGTAGCAATATTTTGACGGCCGCATTGTCGTATCGCATGAGCGACAAATGGGGGATAAACGCGGGCGGACAGGTCGATTTTGGTGATACTGGCTCGATCGGCCAGTCGCTCAGTTTTGTGTACATCGGTGAATCCTTTTTGTGGCAATTTGGATTCAATTACGATGTCAGCCGCGACAATTTTGGATTTCGATTCGGATTCGAACCACGCTTTCTTCAAACGGGTCGAATCTTTCGACCGGGTGGCGTTGCCGTTTCCCCTGCTGGCTCACGCTGGCTGGAATAAGTCGGTAAAAAACCTGCCAGCGGATTCGGTTTGACACGGAACGATCATCAGCCGGATTTAATGCAACGGCCTGTACTCAACCCAACTCGGTAATCCAATTTAGTTGCCTGTATTGGATAAAAGGATTAGCGGCCTGGAATTGGATTCACAATCTAATGAAGCTGGAATTCCCTCCGAACCTGAATCCTGATGAGTTTGGATTTTGACAACGTCAATCCGTCTCCGATCTTGATGAAGAACTTATGACTCAGCCCTCTTCGGATCCAATATGAACCAATTTAAATCGAGCCAGATTGAACCTGAAATTCGACAGGCGTTGACGATTTTGAATCGTATGTCGATGGTGAATGACTTTGAACCTTCGACTCAGATTATGAGCCGACAAGTCAGGGAAGACATCGAGAGGGTGCGGCTAAAGCTTCAAACGATCCTGCAAAAGGTCGAACGTATCCACGACGGGTCCAAAGGAATTGCACCGGGCAAAATGAACCTTCCGATTCAAGCCAATTCTTTTTCGCTCGATTGATCCGTAGAAACCGGTGACTTGCGATTGAAACTAGCCGGAAGTAAGACCGCCACGGAGCGCAAAAAAACCCGCCAGTTGAACAAGTCAAACCTGACGGGCTGCTGCGATGTGGATCAATTGTGTATTGGATTATCGGTCGATACTTTCACGAGCACGGGCTTCTTTCAAAGCGGCAGCTTCTCGCGAAAGCTTGAACTCAGGACCTTTGGGGAAATACTGAATGTCATCATTCAGAAAGTAGGCACTGGGTAAGGTCTGGCCGCCGATGCTTGACTGGCAACCGGTCGATATTGCTGCAGTAACCACGGCAGCACAACATAAAATCAAACTGAGCGTTCTCGATTTTTTTGGGGAATACATTGCTCGTACTATCTCCATTGTTCGGTCCACGGTAAACAATCACAGCAACTCGTCCGTGGGATAACCGTTACCAAGGTTATCGTCGGGGGCCCGTTTGGACTTTGAGGCTTTTGCGGAAAAATCGTTGCAACCGGACAAGTTTTACAATTTCACCTTCCCATCTTCGCTTTATCATAAAAACAAGCAGGTCAGGCAAACTGGTCAACCTTCAAATTCGGTGATCCCGTTTTGCTTTTTGCGATAGCAGTTTGATGCTTGCTTGATCTCACCGCCGAAGAAACAGCGGTAGCTCTACGCTTGAAGGCAAATCCCGTTCGACTTTTGTGGAGCGAACTTTTGTGTTTTTGGGTTGTCGCCTTGGCTCGGCCAATCCTGGTTGCAATGGCTGAGGACTCGCTATGAATTAAGTTACCGGCTGGCGTCACTGAAA
>JBCCSJ010000440.1:0-3486 GCA_039200505.1 Planctomycetota bacterium
ACAAAGAAATCAAAAGAGTATTAAAGGACGGGGGAGTTTTTCTGGCCAAGACACCGAATAAATATCATTACATGCCCATCATTGCTAGATGCACGCCAACCGGTTTCCATAAGTTTTACAACAAACTGAGAGGAAGAGATTATGAAGATACGTTCCCAACCTTCTACAGAGCGAACACAAGAAGGCAATACAAGAAACTAGTCAAAGAAAATGAAATGGAATTAGTTTCGACAAAGTTTTTTGCAGGTCGACCAGAATACCTGAGAATATTTTTCCCGACTTATATTGTCGGAATTCTGTACGAAAGAACGGTGAATCTTCTCAATCTGAATTTTTTCAAAACGATCATCATCTCGAAAATGAAGAAGTAATTTAGCAATGGCTAGAATCTTCGGTATCTATCATTCAACAATTTGTTAAGTAGGTCCACTAATTCGTAGGCAATCGAAAAGCGCCGAACACAAAGCCCAAAGGGCTTAAACAGTTTGCCCGGGGCAAGGCCCTAATAACAAATAGAGTCTCGACGTCCAGACATGAAAGGGCGAAAACCTAAGGCTAGTTGCGGCCAAAATTTGGGCAACAGCGTCCGAAGCAACGTGGTTGGTCGTGACGTGATTTTCCACCGAAAGTACGAAGACTCGGTAGTGGTTCTTCGGGTCGTGCCAGGCGATTGCAACAGCGCCAAGCTCTGATGTCGTCAGCCTTCTTCTACGTCAAAAAGAGCTTCGACGTATTCGGCCACTTTGAATTGGGCGAATGCATCGTGAGTTTCTCCAGTGCCAACAAATTTGACCGGTAGATTGAACTCCTGTCGAATTGGAATGGCGACGCCACCTTTCGCTGATCCGTCTAGTTTGGCAAGAATGATTCCTGTGCAGCCAGCAGCTTCGGAAAAACCGCGGGCTTGGCTAATCGCGTTCTGACCAGCTGTCGCATCCAAAACCAAAAGCACTTCGTGGGGAGCTTCAGGAATCACTTTGCCAATCACCTGTCGAATATTACCCAGTTCATCCATCAAGTTCGACTGCGTTTGCAGGCGTCCAGCCGTATCGACGATGCAAATTTCAGCCGACTGATCCCGAGCCGCTTCGACTGCTCGGTAGGCCACACTGGCAGGTTTACTCCCCTGCCGCCCCGTGATGATTTCGCAGCCCATTCGGCCGGCCCAAATTGTCAACTGTTCAACTGCGGCCGCACGAAAAGTGTCGCCGGCTCCCAAGACCACTTTTTTTCCTTGGCTGCTGAACAAATGAGCCAATTTCGCAATGGATGTCGTTTTCCCGGCACCGTTGACCCCAACGACCATAATCACGGTCGGACCCTGATCAGCCAATTGAATGTCGCCCGATTCTTGTTCCATAATTTCCGAGATCGTCGCTTTGGCTGAACCGATCAAGTCATTCATGAACACCTTTCGGCCACGAAAATTCGATTTAATATCGTCTCGGATCTTTCCAGCCGGTCCTGCACCCATGTCCGTTTTGACCAAATGGGTGAACAACTCATCCAAAAACTCGTCGTCAACTAATCGACCTTCTTTGACCAAATCGCGAATGTCGGTATTTAAAACGTTGACAGTTTTGACAAGCGCCGTTTTAAGTCGGCTGAACATTCCTGTCTTCTGTGGCTTTTCTGGTTCAGGGTCCGATCCGGCAGATGCTGCAGTGGGTGTTTCTGCGGTGGCCTTTTCAACAGGTACCTCCGGTTCATCTTCAGGATTATCTTTTTTGCGTCCAAAGAGATTCCAGCGGGCCATTTCTTCTGTTCCAAATTGCAAAATTAAATGGGGATTTCAAGATCCGATTTTATTCGGTTACCGCATCGGATTCAGCGACGTCTTCGATTTTTTTAGTCTCTGGATCTTCGGCTTGGTGCTTCATCAACCGATCCAAAATCCCGTTGACAAACTGGGCCGAGTTGTTGGTGCCATACCGTTTGGCCAGCTCAATCGCTTCGTTGATTGCGACTCGATCGGGAGTCGAAAAAAACAAAATCTCGAATGCTCCCATGCGGAGGACATTGCGATCGGTAACCGCCATGCGAGAAAGTTTCCAATTTTTTGCGATGCTCTCCAAGTGTTGGTCAACTTCTACCAGCTTGGATCGGATCCCCTGGTATAACTCTTCGGCGAATTCAATCAGCTTAAGATCACGATTCAAACGAGTACGGATAAACTTTCGACGGACCGTGTCAGGTTGGTCGGAATTGAGATCGTTTTGGTACAAAACCTGTAAAACGATTTCTCTAGCGCGACTTCGACGAGACATGGGAAAGATCCTGAACTCTGTTTCAAAATAACCGACACCCGGATTTTATGATTTCCCACAAGTCTGGGAAACGGGTGTTGACCTTAGGCTGTGTTCCATTGCCGAGCCTATTTTCTTAGTCTTGTTTTCAAATTCGGGACTAAGACTGGGTGGCATTGAGATTGATATTGAATTGGGATTAAAAATCGAGAGCGATCTAATCCGATTCTTCGAATAGTTGCAACATATGAATAACAGCTTCGGCTACCTCGACTCCCTTGTTACCGACATCGCCGCCTGCCCTTTGGATTGCCTGATCCATCGTGTTGCAGGTAAGCACCCCAAATCCGACAGGAATTTTAAATTCGACCGACAGTTGACCAATCAATTGACTCACAGAAGTGTTGATGTGCTGGTCGTGAGTCGTTTCTCCACGGATCACGCACCCCAGGGTGATGACACCGTCAAAAAATCGGTCCGGATCATCTCTGTCTAACACGTGTTGAACTGCCAGTGGGATCTCGAATGCGCCGGGAACCCAGAACACTTCGATATCGTCGGATGATATTTGATTTCTTGTCAGTGTCTGGATCGCACCATCAAGCAGTTTCGAAGTGATGCTTTTATGGTAGGTCGAAACGATGATTGCAAATCTTTTGCCTGCAACGGAACCAGAGGTTCCAAAATATTGTTTGGTCAATTTTCAATCCTGTCTTGGGAAGCGGTTGGGCTAAATCCCGCCACCCGTTTTGATACTCATCAGAAATTCGGCATTTGATTTTGTCTTTTTCAAACGAGTCGTCAACATTTCCATCGCGTCGGCCGGATTCATTTCGCTAAGGACTCGACGAACTTTACAGATCCGATCGTACTCGTCTTCTTCGAATAGTTTTTCTTCTCGCCGGGTTCCCGATGCGTTGATATCGATTGCAGGCCAGATTCGTTTGTCGACCAACGAACGATCGAGCACAATTTCAAGGTTACCGGTCCCTTTGAATTCTTCGAAAATCACAGCATCCATTTTGCTGCCGGTATCGATCAATGCGGTTGCCAAAATCGTTAGCGAACCTCCTTCTTCAATTTTCCGGGCGGATCCGAAAAATGCTTTCGGTTTTTGCATGGCGTTGGCATCCAATCCTCCAGTCAAAGTCTTTCCAGATTGCGGGCACTCGGAATTCCAGGCCCGCCCCAGCCGTGTAATTGAGTCGAGGAAAATGATGACGTCGACGCCCGCTTCAAC
>JBCCSJ010000441.1:0-3475 GCA_039200505.1 Planctomycetota bacterium
GCGAAATCGATGAAAATCTTGGTGAAATTGAAAGGCTTTCAGGGGATGCCGAGCACGACGAATTATTAAAGTCTCAGCTAGACCCATTGTTACAAGAGTTAGAGCAGAAGCGTGAGGCACAAACTTTAGAGATTGTTGTATTTGGAACCATTTCCAGCGGCAAATCGTCGGTGCTAAATTTGTTAGCCGGGCGAGACGTGTTTGCAACCGATGTGCGCGGCGGCACGACGGTCACTCGAAATGAAATCCCCTGGCCCGGAATCGACAAAGTGTTCCTAGTCGACACTCCTGGATTGGGTGAAATTGATGGCGAGTCTCACGTCAACATTGCAGCGGAATCTGCCAAGGACGCTGATTTGGTTTTGGTAGTTGTGGATGGCCCTTTGAGACAAAGCGAACACGATTTGTTGGAACAATTGGGTGACATGGAAAAACGAGTCATCATTTGTTTGAATAAGGCAGACTGGTATTCTCAATCAGATCGAACCAAACTGACGGGGCAGATCTTTCGGCAAACCGGGGAATTTGTCAGACAGGAAGACATCGTTTGTATCCAGGCTCAGGCCGGACAGCGGACCCGTCGAAAGGTCTTGGTGGACGGATCTGAAATCGAAGAAGTGGTCGCTACGGAACCCGAAATTGACCCGTTGGCCGATCGAATGATCAGCATTCTTGAAAAAGATGGGAAAGATCTTTTGATGGCTAACTTATTGTTACAATCTCGCGGGCTTGTAGAAAAGGCTCGAAATCGAGTGCGAGAATCCATTGACCGGAAAGCGTGGTCGATCGTCGATAAATATATGTGGGGAGCCGGAGGGGTCGCTGCGTTGAGCCCGCTGCCGGTGGTAGACCTGTTAGCCGGTTCCGCTATTTCTACCAAAATGATTTTGGATCTGGCGGATGTTTATCATCAAAAAGTCGATTTGGAAACTGCTTCTAAATGGCTAAGCGAAATGGGTAAAAATTTAATTGGAGTTTTAGGAGCCCAAGGCGCCGCCGCCGGCGTTGCCGCTGTTACAGGTTCGTTAATCAAATCGATTCCGGTCGCCGGTACGATTGCGGGGGGAGTGTTGCAGGGAGCCGTCCAAGCATTAATCACGAAATGGATCGGTTCGGTTTTTATCGAATATTTCAGTTCGGAAATGCAAACCCCCGAAGGTGGACTTTCCGGGTTGGCCCGCCGTAAATGGGAGCTGGTGACCAGTGTAGATGAACTTCGTAAACTGGTACAAACGGCTCGGGAAAAAATGGGCTCCAAATCCTAGGAAACGATGTGTCAGAAACGACTCAAAATTCAACTTTCCAAAAAGAAGATGCGGTCGGCGACCGAGACTACCGAGAGGCGGTAAAGGCGGTTGAAAAGACTTTGCGTGATCTGCGAGATTGTCCTGATCTTGAACGAGAGCAACTCCAACGCGATATCGCTCAGCTTGACGAGATGTATCGCAAAGTCACTTCAGGTCGAGTAGAAATCGTCATTTTCGGAGAAATCAGCACGGGTAAGTCTGCTTTAGTGAACGCATTGATCGGAAAACATGTTGCCGATGTGGATGTGCAAGGAGGTTGGACTCAACAGGTCTGGGGAACAGCTTGGGAAGGATCGGGGCATCGAATCAAAGGGTTTCAAGAATCCGAAATCGTGATTGTTGACACCCCGGGAATCAATGAAGTCGATGGACAAGATCGAGCGGATCTTGCTGAAGTCACTGCGCGAAGAGCAGATCTGATTTTGTTTGTCACCGACTCGGATCTAAACGAAACTGAATATGCCGCATTGGTAGAATTGGCCGCCGTTCAAAAGCCAATCATCGTTGTTTTCAATAAAGTCGATCTTTACCCTGATCTGGAAGAACAGAATCTCACTCGCATGATTCAACAGCGGGTGGAATTGCTGGTCCCCAAAAATCACTTTGTCAAAACTGTTGCGGATCCGCGAGAAATTGAATACGTCATTGAGCAAGCCGACGGATCTGAGAAAGTAGAATGGCGCAAACCGGAACCCGACGTTGAAGAATTAAAATCGTTAATTCTGAAAACATTAGACAGAGAAGGATTGGGTCTGATTGCATTGAACGCGGCTTTGTATGCGGCTGATAAAAGTGATCGCATTTCGACGATTCGAGTTGAAATGCGGGAGAAAGAAGCGGATCGAATTATCTGGACGATGGCAGCAACCAAGGCCATTACTGTCGCAGCTAATCCGATCCCGTTCCTAGATGTGATCGGTGGACTTGCCGTCGATGCGTTGATGGTGGTTTCACTAGCGAGAGTTTATGGGCTTCCTTTTAATATGAGTAAAGCCCGGGGGTTGGCGAAGACCATTACCGCGGCTGCCGGGATCTATGCCTTGGGCGAGTTGGCGGTGTATGGATCGACCGCTTTTAAGTTAGTGACTGGAACATTGGGGACGGCTTTCACCGTTATTCCCCAAGGGGCTGCGGCAGGATTTACTTCTTTTATTATTGGGAAATCAGCCAAGCATTATTTTGAACATGGTGCCTCGTGGGGTAGCGGGTCTGCCAAGTCGGTCGTCAAAACGATTCTTGCCAACACGGATCGCGATTCTGTGGTGAGCCACCTGAAAGATGAGATTCGAAGAAAGTTGGACTGGAATCGACATTCTCCAGAACCGAAAAAGGGATAGTCCTCTAATCCCTTTTATTGCTAAACCCAGATCGAACTTTACGACCGTTCACGACGCTTCGATTTGGTGAGCGGGATCGAGGGATTTTTACTGCCGAGAAACGATAACAACCTAGTATTTTCAAAACAAATACAAGTTTGATGCAGATCCATGTTTGAGCAAATTCAACACAAAATTCGCCGATTTCTATCCGAATCCGAGGGTGCTACTGCGGTGGAGTATGCGATCTTGATTGGAGTCATCTGCTTGTTCGCTATTTCAGGTGTGATGGGTACCGGTGACGCTCAAAAATCGCTCTGGCATGACACCTCATCGGCCCTGCAGATCATGAAAGGCGTTGATCCCTAATTCAGGCGGTTTTGCAAAAAAAATCAAGAATCTCCCGAGGATGCAACAACCGGAGATTCTACCCTGACACGTGAGAGGACTGATTATCCCTTTCGCGTGCGTTCGCTTCAAATCCCTCGAATAGCAGCGACCGTATTTTGTCTAAGGGTGCCGGAGTCAGGGTGCCGGAGTCAGGCCCATGATGCCGGATGGACGCATGGAAATTCAGGATTCTTTTCGTAGCGGTCTTAACGGATGTTTCCACATGGACATGGACGCGTCGGGATGTGAAGTATAAGGGGAATTGAATTGTTAATTCAATTCACGCTTTGGAATGCCTTCGATTTGTGGCTTCGTTCCAGCATCAATCGCAACTTCACCACTTTTCAGGCTCAGCATTGGTGGTCGAGAAACAACCACACTTGGTGTAAATTAAGGTTCGTAATAGGATTCATCCATTCGATTTTGGCCTGCATATCGGTGAATATGTCGAACCGATTCGCA
>JBCCSJ010000442.1:0-3443 GCA_039200505.1 Planctomycetota bacterium
GTTCAGATCCCTCACTCACGTTTCGGGTTGGGACTTGTTGATTTCAAAGCACCTTTTGGCAAAGGTGCCTACAGTACGTCCTGCTTGCCGAGCGGGACCCAAAAGAACCATCAACGCCGAAGGTCAAGATAACATCTTGTGTCCAGATCCCTCACTCACGTTTCGGGTTGGGATTTATTGATTTCAAAGCACCTTTTGGCAAAGATGCCTACAGTGCGTCCCGCTTGCCGAGCGGGACCCAAAAGAGCCATCAACGCCGAAGGTCAAGATAAAATCTTGCGTCCAGATCCCTCACTCACGTTTCGGGTCGGGATTTGTTGATTTCAAAGCACCTTTTGGCAAAGGTGCCTACAGTACGTCCCGCTTGATTCAATTGTTAATCAACCGAGAATTGTCACTCCTCGCTATGGACGTGTCGGCGTGTTCGTTCCAAGCCTTACTTTGGAATTCGGCCGGCCGGTGCGGGCTGACGAGGTGTTCGTTCAGAGTAGTCGTAATATCGACCATACCCGTAACCGTATCCGCCGTAGTATGAGTAGCCACCGTATTGATAACCGTATTCGCTGTAGTGCGGGTTCTCGTCGATTCCATTAACAATCACTCCCAGCCAGTTGGCACCGACGCGGTCCAGAGTCTCTTTTGCCTTTTGGGCGGTCAGTTTGACCCCTTTTCGGATTCGGGTCACCATGAAAACGCCATCGGCAAAACTGGCAATGGTCGCTGGATCGGCGACAGGAAGTACGGGTGGAGAGTCGATCAGAACGTAATCGAATCGACCTCGAAGAGCTTCGATCAATTCTCGGAAAGCCTCCGAAGTCACCAATTCACCTGGATTCTTGGGACGTCCACCGGTCGTCAATAGGAACAGGTTTTCTTGAACTTGGCAGGGTTGAATCGATTCTCGCAAACTCAAATCTCCAGAAAGCACATCCAGCAATCCAGGATTCAGTTCTTCGCCAAAATATTGATGAACGCGGGGGCGTCGGAAGTCGGCATCCACCAGAATGACTCGCTTACCCGCCTGAGCGATCGATACCGCCATATTTCCGATCGTGGTTGATTTTCCATCACCGGGCGATGGGCTGGTAAATAAAATCGTTTTTAGATCATCAACATTGGCTTTAAAAAACAGCCCGGTACGGACGTCTCGAAACGCCTCCGAGGCAGTTGCATTCGGTTTGTGCACGCAAACCAATGACGCGTGGCCTCTTTCTGGCTGAATCTTTCGAACATTGATGCGCGGGATTCGCCCTACTACAGGAACTTGGAGGCGAGAGAAAATTTCGTGCGGATTACGGAAAGCCATTTCACTGCGGTCGACCAGAATTGCCAAACCAAGGCCTGCCAAAAATGCCAGCATCGTACCCAAGGCAACCGATTTCGGCAGACTTGGAGCGATGACTCGTCCCCGTTTGGGTGGGTCGAGGATTTTGACTTTGGTCATGTTGTAATTGTTGGCCAGCAAGTTCATCTCTTTTAATCGGTCCGAGATTACATTGATCGCCTGACCCTTTTCGTCGATCTTTCTTTGCAGAAGATTAAGTTGAACGATGCCTCCCGCTACTTGTTCCGCTTTTTGAGAAACTTCCTTGATCTGGGCATTCGTTCTTTCAAGGTTGGAACTGAGGCGCTTTTGCTCGTTGGCCAAAGCCGTTTGGTACATGTTGATCCATTCGCGATCCTCGTTGGCCCGAAATGTAGCCAAGTCGATCGCAGGAGCTTCAGCCTCTTCGCTGGGTTCCAATCTTGCGTTGGCGAGTTCCGTTTGTTGGTCAATGAATTTTTCAATCTCATTGAGTTGCGCCTGGTACTCCGCCCTTTCCTTTTCCTTGTAATCAATTTGTTCTTGAAGAGTCACCACCCTCTTATGACCCGAACCGAGAGTCGTCATCATCTGGCTTTTTTGAAAGGTGAGATCGTCAATCGTAGTTTTGAGTCCCCAAATTCGATTGGTTAATGTTTGGCGTTCACCTAACTCATTTTGGAGACTACGTACCACTTGCCCGCCGCCCCTTTCCTCCTCCTTGAATTCGGAACGAGAAAGTTTCATGTAGTCTTGAGCTTCGATCGCGGCCACTTTGACATTGATTGGATCGATCACACCCGTTTCCGGGTCTGCCTGCAGCGAGGACCGTAACAACTTGGCACGTTCTTGAGTTTCGGTTAGCTGTTGGTTTAATTGGGAAGCAAGTGACTGAAGTGTACTTAATTGGTTGTGGAACGGATTGATAACCGTCCCGTTTGCGTCGGTCGACTGGATCCCCAAATCATTCCAAAGTTTCAATCTTTGTGCTTCGACGTCATCTTTTTCGTCGGTAACCTGAGAGGCGAGTTTTTGAATCAATTCGATCGCCTCCTGTCCTACCTGGTCATCTTCAATCACGATCTTTTTGTAGGCGTTTGTGATCTGGCTAAGAATCGACGGAAGCTCATCCGCGTCAGGTCCTTGGCAAGCAATGATCAAAGTTTCATTACCGGCACCCTCGGGGGATACCGTGACCATCGACTTCAACTTGCTCACCGGAAACGAGGTATCGTTGAAAGTGGTCATCCGGTCAAACTGACCCTGCTGAGACGCACTTGAAAGCACCATTTCACTGGCAATCATGCTGGCGTGTTTGGAGAGCGAAACTTTGTTCATTCTCAAGTCACCATCGATAATGGTCGGCGGAGCCTGAGTTGAAATGAGCAATCGTGTTGCCGAGGAATAGGTTTTGGGTGTTTTGATAAACTGCAAATAACCCAGACCTGCACCGATCAAGCAGAATAGTACGACAAGGTATTTTCTTCGCTGAAGGGGGCCCAGCAAATCAAAACCGGCATTGTTATTGTTGGCGGCCTGCATACTGCCAGCGGCACCCACGTCGTAGGCCGGTTTTGCAGGAGCAGTCGGACGAGGATTGGGAGAAGAAGGAGATGGGGGCAAAAGTGACATGATGAAAGAACCAGGATGTTGGGGCTTTAGAAGAGCGATTCGGATTTCGCAGATTCATTCTATACCCAGAATTTCGCTATAAAAGGGAAAGCTTCAAATTTGGCTGAGTTGCTGGCAAACCCGCGTGTAACCTTTTCAAAAAGTGAAACTTTAACGATTAAGACAATTGGCATTCCTTCACTTCAAGTCATTGCAGGATAGAATCACCCAAACGCCGGGCTGATGAAACTCATTTTCCCCAACAAGCGTCATAAGCCTTAAATTCAATGAGATCGCGATAGTCGATAATTTGTCATCGGAAGAAGATTTAGCTTCCTTCGGAACAGCTTCGACTGCGTTGACCAATCTTATGGCAGGACTAGACTTGTCCATTAATCCCGCCTGTTTGCCATAAATTACCAAATTTTTTTCAGGGTAGTGTCACCCACGGGAACGGAGTGCGCGCTCTTTTGGCCTATCCCAACACACCTACGAAAACAGCATTTCAATGATTTTAATTCTTGGAGGA
>JBCCSJ010000443.1:0-3432 GCA_039200505.1 Planctomycetota bacterium
AAATGGGCGACAACGTGATGATCTATCTGGATGACATTCAGCATTGCAATCCGGAATTCCTGCAAAAATTTATCTCGTTGTGTGATGCGACTCGAAGAATCGAAGGCGTATTCAAGGGCAAAACCAAAACTTACGACTTGCGCGGTCGCAAAGTCGCAGTTGTAATGGCCGGAAATCCATACACCGAAAGTGGAGAAAAATTTCAAATCCCGGATATGCTTGCCTCACGAGCCGACACCTATAACCTTGGCGACGTGATTGGGGATAATGCAACCTCGTTTACCATGAGTTACCTCGAGAATTGTCTGACATCGAATTCAACGCTCTCTCGGCTTAATTCAAGATCAAGGGCAGACGTCTATTCGATCATTAAGATGGCTGAAAGGGAGGGTGTTCAGGAAACACTCGAAGGAAACTACTCGATCGAAGAGATTAACGAATTTGTTTCTGTGATGAAAAAGTTGGTCGAAGCCAGAGATACCATCCTGAAAGTTAATAAAGAGTACATCGATTCGGCGGCACAGGCGGACGAATATCGAACCGAACCTGCTTTTAAATTGCAGGGCTCGTATCGAGACATGAATAAAATTGCCGAACAAATTGCTCCGATCATGAATGACGAGGAGCTGCAAACTCTCATATCGTCTCATTATCTGAACCAGGCGCAAACTCTCACGACGGGCGCTCAAGCCAACCTTTTGAAATTGAAAGAGATTCGGGGAATTCTCGAGGGCGAAGACCTTGAACGTTGGAATGACATTAAGCGAACATTCAAACGAAATCTGTTGATGGGTGCTGTCGGAGATGACGGCCAAATTGGGAAAGTGATCGCACAACTCTCGACATTCAGCGAGGGGCTCAACGAGATTCGTTCGACGTTAGACAAAGGCGTTGGCAAATTAATCGCAAGCAGCAATGCCGAAGAAAGCAAAGTACTCCAATCTGCGACCATGCAACAGGTTGCCCATGGAGTCGAAGAGTTGGCGAAATTCAATCTGACGCTGGAACAAATGAAAGTCATGATGGGTGAAGGAATCAAAACTTCGAATTCCGAATCCCTTGATCAAGATTCCAGACATCGGATTGAGGTCGTCAACAAAGTTCCAAACATATTTTTGGATATCATTCGGAATCAGTTTCGAGTTCTTCAAACCTGGATGGAACCGATTCTAAAACTTGCCGAGGCATTTCCTGAAGCCAATGGTCTTAAAGAAGCCGCCCGTTTGACTCAGAAGAATTACGATAAACTTATCGACCAAATCGGTGCAGACAATCCAGACGAACAGAATGAGGGCGATTAGGCGAAGTCGTAGAGGATTAGTCTGGACTCTATTGAACACCAAGGAGTGTTGAGATGTCGAATGGACATACTAACTGGATTTCTATCGCCGGTGTTGCTTTTCCGCAGTCAAGCGTTTTGTCGAAAGACGGGGCCAACGGCTCAAAATTCAAATTTCGATTCGTTCTGAATTCGGATAGAGTCAATTGAGATGGAAACTTCACCCGATCCAATCACTTCCCAGTGCAATCGTCTTTCCAAACGATCGCCTTTGTGAGCTTCGGAATCGCATTCCGTCCAATCTCCAACAAAGGTTCGGACACCGTCTGACAGAGAAACGCGATGGCGATTTTGGTCGGGCCTAACTTCAACGACGACGCGATAAACGATGTCGGTCAAAACGGAGCAGTTGGATTCTTCCTCGCCAGGCCGGTCAGAATCCTCTCGCACAACCAGTTCATCGAGTTGGCGAATCGAACGCAAAGGTAGATCTTGCCACTGGAGATTTTTGGTAATCTCGCCATCGGCATTCACTTGGCGTTTTGCGACAAATTCCCACGAGTGAGCCGAAATCGAACCGTCGTACGAACGATCTCGGAGGCAAATTTCTTCGATATTTTCAAGCGGAGAATTGACCCGCAACATGCACTGAACCACATAAGGCTTGCTGGAATCGAGTTTGCTGCCGCTGGATTCGAATCCTCGTTCGGCAGTCGCATGATACTTCTCACCAACCTTTGAATTAGCGGTAAATTCAAGGTACGGTCCCATGCCTGATTGCAATGGTTCCTGTTCGACAACTGCCAACGCACCGGTCGCTGATTTGTCACCGTCACAGTCAAACACCCAATGGTTTGTCCAGCCTTCTCCGATTCTTCCCGGCACACCTGCGGATGTGCGAGTTGTATTACCTGGCGAAAATTCGGCCGTAATGGAATTGGCTCGTTGGTAGCTGGTAAAGAGCACTTGCCTTGGCACCTCGAACGATCTTTCTTTCAATGCCACTGGGATTGCTTTTCCATCTACATCGACCAATACCGCCAACCCCGCAGTAAGGAGAGTCTGTTCTTGTTTTTCTTCCTTTTTCGTCGTGTACTTTACCTCGCCGTTAAATACGTGAACGCTGGACGAGGTTGAATCGACGTTCATCCCGAACTCGGTTCCTAGGTCAACGATTTCGGAATGAGGTGTGTTGACGATGAATCCTTCGGCAGGCTTGGGAACGTAGGCGACCATTTGGCCGCGATGTAAAAAACCTTCGTTTTCATTTTTGATATCCAAAACCGCCGGGCCACGTAGTGCGACGCGAGCACCACTACGGAAATCGATATCAATCACGCCGGATTGGATTTGGATTCGATCGTTTTCAAGATGTTCACCCAAAAGAAAATACTCGTTTGGATTGGTCCAGCTAACGTTGATCATCCCTGCGACGCGTGCGTATGGCGCCCGGTTTGATGGTGTCTGTCCCGAAAATGACCATGCGGAAACAGAAGCACTTACAAGTAGCAATGCCGCTACGGACCACCAAAATCGAGTAGAGATATTGGGAAATGACTTTGAGTTTGATTGGTTTGTAGGAACAACAGTGACTTCTTCGATAGATTCATCGATGATAGCTAATTCTTCATTCGACGTGTTAGGGAGGGCAGCATTTCCAGATAGGGCAGAGTTTTCGAGGGCAATAGCTTCGATGTTCTGCATTCCTGTAATGTAGACTTGGTAGAGTTTTCGAGCCTCTCCCGAGTCTCTGAGCATTAGGTCGAGTTCTTGGAATTGCTCTTTACTAATGACTTCATCGTGGACCAAACCTACGAGTTCGATCAATCTTTGTCGTTCGGTTCGGTCCATGTTAAACACCTTCAAACCCCAAACGCCCAATAATGCATTCCATCAATTCCTTGCGGATGCGTTGCAAACGTTTGTAAAAACTGTTGGCGGATTGTCCTGTTGTCTCTGATAACTCCATGATGGACATCTCGGTCTGGTATCTCAATTCTACCAGTCTCTTGTCTTCCTGATTCAAGTGTTTCAGGCAATTCCTCAACGCCTCTTTTTGAGAAACCTCCCACGTTTCGTCGTTCACTCTTTCGCTGGCCAATGCTTCAATCGTTGCGTCGCAAAAGTACTTTCCGCGGATCGCATGTTTTCGC
>JBCCSJ010000444.1:0-3415 GCA_039200505.1 Planctomycetota bacterium
ACGATGATCAGCCAAAAATAGTTGGTTGAATCGGTTGCACTTCTTTGAATACAAAAGTCACTTTGCCGTGAAACCTGACTTGGACTAAGGAACCATTTAGTCGGCCACTGTTGAAATCTAAATAACGAATGTGGATGATTAGAAAAAGTTTGCAAGATTTTCGTAATCGACTTCAACTGACCGGATCCTAATCATTGCAGCGCTTCATTTTTTGGTGGTTGCTATTTCCGACTTTCATTCTGTTAATTTTGCGGGAGCAGTTTGAGCATTCTGGCCTTGGCTCGATGGAGAGTTATCCAAACGTTGGACCGAGAGATATCAAGCCTATCGCCGATAATGTCACACGAAAGGCCTTCGAAATAGAACAGATAAATTGCTTGAGCTTGACGTTTGGGTAGGCTACCAATCACTTCCCGCAATTGGTCGAAGGATTCCTGCTGTTCAAGGAAATCGACCTGTCTTTTATTTTCATTCCCGACGTCAATGCGCCGTTGGCCCAAAGTCAGCATTGCTTTCTTCTGTCTGGCAAGCGAACGATGCGTATCGATAATCTTCCTTTTCAAGATTGAGAACATCCAAGTGATGAACTCTGACTCTCCGCGAAACTCGCTGGAACGTCTCAGGGCTGCGACAAAAGTATCTTGAACCGCATTCTCAGCGAGTTGGGGGTCCGATAGCCTCGACTTTGCGAATCGCAACAATCTGACTCCGTACTCTTTATCCCAAAGTGCTGGATCTGGAATGAAATGCTGACGGGGTCAATTCCTTTCCGCAGGAGTGAGATGGAGTCGAAAGGTATTTCTGAAATGTTACGGCTAATCATGCACGTGGAGCCACAGCTTCCTTCGAATCGCCTGCGATCATTAGAAAATGCGAAAGGTTCGGAATCTGATTCTTATGAAGAATCCTTGGAGCAAATTGCCAACAAGCGCGGCGTTGCTTCCAAGCGTCTTGTAAGCGCAATCGAGGGTGATCTCGACTGGATCATCTTGAAGTGTCTCGAAAAAGAGCGCGATCGCCGATACGGAAGTCCTGCGGAACTTGCAAACGATATAGAAAACCATCGCCAGGATTTAGCGGTAAACGCGGCAGCTCCTACGCCACGTTACCGCATGACCAAGTTTTTCAAACGAAACCGACACGGAGTCTTGGCGGCGGCAGCATTGACGATCGCTCTGCTCGCCGGAATCATTGGAACGCTGATGGGGCTAAACTCCGCAATCGTTGCAAAAAATCGAGCAATTGAAGCCGAGTTTAGCACCAAACGGGAATTGAATCGGGCGACAGAAATCAAGAGTTTGATGAGTGGTCTGTTCGATTCGATCCACCCCGAGTTCATCAACAGCAAAGAAGAAACACGACTCGTCAACGAAGTTCTCGATCGTGTTTCAAAACGACTGAACCATTCTGAAATTAAAGACATCGCTGTGCTCGCAGAAATGCACATGCTTGTTGGCGACACGTATTACCGAATCGGTGAAAACAAAGCTGCCAAACATCATGCTCTCGATTTTGAAAAAGCCTTTAATCAACTAGCAGATGAACATCAGCAGAACCTAGCCATACCTGTCACAAAACTCATGAGCAAAGTCCTCCTCCAATTTGAACAATTGGACGAAGCTCGAAGCTACATCAATCAATGGATTGATCTTGCGAGTGCCTCAGGCAACGATGCTGAAATATCAAACGCATTCATTTTTTTGGGAAGTCTTGAAAAAAAATCCAGCAATTACGAAAAAGCGATCAACGCCTATGAAGCATCCGGCCGTCATGCATTGACAGAGTCACCCAGAAGGTTGATCGCGATGGCAGACATCCACCGCTATCAAAAGAACTACGATGAAGCAGAGAGGCTACTACTTAGGGCGATTGATATCTATCACGAAACAGGAAAACATGGAAAATTCCGCATCGCTCATGCCGAAGTGAGCCTGGGTGCCACTTATGCAGCCAGTGGACGCCTTGAAGAAGCGAAAAAAGTGACGTTCCGAACTTACAAAACGCTTGCCAATCTTCTTGACAAACAGCACCCGACCAGGATTTCTGTGACGTACAACCTGGGAGTACTTTATTATCGGTTAAAGGAATACGGGAACGCCGTACCCTATTTGGAAAGTGCTCTTCAGCACCGAACAGAAAACTCGGGTATCAGCGCCACGACACCACTCAAGTTCGCATCGGTACTTTCAAAAGCGTACATCCTCAATGGTCAGGCCAGTAAAGCGGTCGCGTTGTGTCATCGATATCCTCTTTCAGCAGCCAGTCTTCATAACTCTGCGGTCTATCTTCAACGCGAAAAGCAATACAAGGAAGCAATTGAAGTCTGGAACCTTGCAAAACAGGCCTATGCGAGTGACGAAGAAAAACTTGTCGTTTGCGGGCAAAATATTGCCACATGCCTTGCAAGGTCCGGTCGATTGTCAGAAGCAATCCAATTTTTTGACAACCGAATCTCAGATTGTGACTCTCAATTTGGCCCCGACGACCCCAAAACAATTTTTGAGATTGAAAAAATCCTTTCGTTTGTTATCAATCTCAAAAATCAGAAAGTTAGCAGGGCCTGCGCATCCCAGTACATCGACAGTAAACAGTACCGCAAATTTAGTCTGAGTGGTATTAAGAGTCTGTACATTGTTGGTGGACGCTGCTTAATGGAGGGCCAACCAGAAAAAGCAATTAGGTACCTCGAAACCGCTCTTGAACTTGCTCCAACGATGCCAGATGGCAACCATGTTTTCCTCGAACAGATTCTTAGCGGTCTCGCAGAAGCTTACCGCGATTCCGGGAATGTTGACGAGGCACTTCAAATGCTCAAATCGCAGGAAAAGATGCTTACCGAACGAAAGGGCCCCAATCATCCAGACACATTGGCAGCGGTAGCAACGCAGATTGAGTTTATTCCCGACGATCAGATAATCGCCGATGGTCCAGTCGCACTCATGAAGCTTAAAGATCAACTCGGTAGTGAAGATAAAGTTTATCTCAATGCTATTGAATTTGTCGGCCGAAAGTTCACATCGATCGGACATTACTCCGGTGCGACAGAATTACTAAACGAAGTGGTCAAAACCAGAATTAGTCTCGGACTGGAAAAGGAAAGCTACAACATTCGAGCGATGAATAGCCTCGCATGGAGCTACTGCCTGTGGGGACGCCCCGACAAGGCCATCACTTTTGCAGAAAAAGCAGTCGAGTATGCTCACGAAGATCATCCTGGGCGATACGCCTATTTGGGCACCCTTGCACATGCAAAGTTTGGGCTGGGGAAATATCAAGAAGCGGTAAGGCTTCAACGGGAATGTGTCAGGCTTCATCCGGTAACTGCTCCAAAATTCTTGCAGGAAGAAAAACAGACTTTGGCCAGGTTTGCGATTGTCGCGTTCCTAGATAAGACGATTAAGTCCATCAAGTTGAA
>JBCCSJ010000445.1:0-3410 GCA_039200505.1 Planctomycetota bacterium
AAGCGGGCGTTGGGGTCCGACTGCTGCTCCAGACGCAAAATACCAACCAGATCCACAGCAGGCCGAAAACCGATCTTGAAGTTAAAATTCTTTTAGCGAAACTCGATTCAACCAGAACCGGTCGTTCGCGGTGGGGTTGTAAGTATCGTTGATCGACCATTCCAAAACCTGTCAGTTGTCCCAACTATCTTATGCTTGCCGTAAAAACATTCAAAGTCAGTTTATCCTTAGGACTCGCCATGAATGAAGTTACCGGCTAGCGTCACTGAAAATTCGATTTTTTGTGGGTTATTCACTAAGCAAGCCGGTGAATAAATGTTTCGCGAGTAGTTAGCAATTGGAACGCGGTCGTTTTCACAATGTCAACTTGTGAGTTTGTAATGTCGGACAATCCTTTTCAAATGCCGGAAACCGATTCCTCGAATTTTTCCGACGATATTCTTTGTCCTAAGTGTGGCGGGGCTTGCGAAGTGGGGACCATTCAGTCGCTGGGGACCATCAACTGGTACCCGCGATTGTCATCATTCAAAATGAGTGTCCCGGAACGAATTTCTCCCAAAGGTTATCACCTCGAATCAAAGATACCGGCGGTCAAATGCCCAGCGTGCAATTTTGTGATGATCCAAATGCCAGAAAAATGATTCATGGGTTTGTTTAAAGTTTGTTCTTGAGTCTGTTCCCAAATAGTTCGTTACCCCAAGATTGGCTACCGAAAATTGGGCTTGTCTGGGACAATCGCAGACAAATTGATATTCTGTTGACAGATGCAAAATCCGAATGATTGATTCATTCGCAATTGAAGTCTCTGATTCGAAAGTATGTCAAATCAGATTTTTCGACAGAATCCTCTACCAATCGATTTTCCAACCCGGATCCAATGGCCAAGAAGAAGCCCTCGCGTAAAGATCAGGCAGATGATCTTGAACGAATCATCACCCACCTTGATACCCAGTACGAACAAGGCGATGAATGCGTCCATCCAGACACTGGCATTGCGGTATCCGATGGCGAGTACGACGGCTTAAGAAGAAAGCTTAAATCACTTCGGCCTGATTCAAAGATTTTTGACACGGCAACCGCATCGGAACTTCAATCAAACTCGCTAAAGGTTGTCCACGATCCTCCGATGACTTCGATCGAAAAAGCGAGCCACGAAGTCATTGAAAAACAAGAAGAACAGCTTTTTAAGTGGCTGGACAAGGCCTCCGAAAACGCGGATTCATCCGCTCAGAAAACAAAGTGGACCCCGATTCCCGGCAAGAAATACAAATCCGATCCTGTTCGTGTTCCCAAGAATTATTTTTATCAATCTTACAAACTCGATGGAGTCGCGCTGGCCGTCTATTATCGTAACGGAAAGCTGGACAAAGCAGGGTTGCGTCCCCGCGATGGCATTAACGGCGAAGACGTTACCGAACAGGTAAAGTACGTTTCCGGGATTCCAGAAAAGCTGCCTGAAAAGGTTACTTGTTCGATCCGGGGCGAACTCATTTGCAAGCTTTCTGATTTCGAAAAGGTTCAATCCGAATTGGAAGCTGCCGGCGAAAAACTTAGGGCCAATCCTCGCAATCACGCCGCCGGTGGAATTCGCCAGTTCAAGAATCCTGCCAAAACCAAATTGATGAGATTGAGTTTTGTTGCCTACACGGTCGAAGCATTGGCATCTCCACCGTACCGAACCGAACTTGAACGCTCATTGTGGTGTAATGAAAAATTGGGCATCCCGTACATTGAAACCAAGCCGTTCAATTTTAGTGACCTCGAAAAGATGGAAGACGATATTCCCAAACTCGATTTCGAAGTCGATGGCGTCATTATTGGTGTCAACAACCTCGAGGATCAGGAACAATTAGGCCGACATGGAGATCCAGTAACGGGAAATCCCAAGGGGAAAATCGCGTGGAAGTTCCGTGAAGAAGAAGCAGTTCCCACGATACGTGAAATTGAATGGCAAACAGGGCGAACCGGTAAGCTGACCAGCGTTGCGATTTTTGACCCAGTCCGTCTGGCAGGTACGAATGTATCGAGGGCAACTCTTCACAACGCCGGGTTTATGGAACGGAACCAAATCACAATCGGATCCCAAATCGCGGTTCGAAAAGCCGGAAAAATTATCCCCAAAGTAACCGGCGTGATCGCGGGACAAGGTAAACCGGAATTTCCTGAAACGTGTCCATCCTGCCAGAACGAAACCAAACTGCAATCCGGTGGCACGGAAGACATGTTGGAATTAATCTGCGAGAACCCGGACTGCCCAGCCCAGAATATAAGCGCACTTTGTCATTTCCTGACGACAATTGGCGTGCTTGGGCTTGGTGAAAGCCGCGTGACCCAACTCGTCGAAGGAGGTGCGGTTCAAATACCGGCTGACTTTTACCGTCTCACGATAGATCGAGCCGAAAAGACGGGTTTAACTCCGCGACAGGCAACGCTTGCGGTGGCCGCGATCCAGATGATTCCTGCCCCTGACAAACAAGACAATCAAACACTTGACGAATTGATCAAAAAATCTCAAGCTGAAAAAAAGGCCATTCCGCTTTGGCAACTTTTTGCAGCATTCGGAATCGGTGCCGCTGGAAAGTCGGCCGGAAAAGCTTTAGCTGCTCATTTTGGATCGTTCCAAAACATTAGAGCCGCCAGTATCGAAGATTTAGAAGCAGTCGAAGATATTGGATCGATCACAGCCGAAGCCATTCGCAATTTCCTGGACAGCCATCAGGAACAAATCGACGAACTTCTCAAATACGTTGAACCTGAAACCACACAAACAGGTGGAAGCCTGGAAGGAAAAGCTTTTTGTTTTAGCGGCAGTTTCCCGGATGGGAAAAAGCACTGGGAAAAAGAAGTCGAATCTCGAGGAGGTCGCTGTACAGGCAGCGTTTCCAAAAAAACCGATTACCTTGTCGCCGGTCCTGGATCTGGGTCCAAAAGCGAAAAAGCTGAAAAGCTAGGAATCCCAATCATCAACACCGATGAATTGAAGCAATTATTTTAGGGGGACCCAGGGCGTTGCCTTGGGCTGATTTGTTGAAGGCTTTGGGCTTTGAGTACGTCCCGCTTGCCGAGCGGGAATCACGGTTATACGTGGTAACGACCACCCAATGATAACGATCAAAATCGTTTGATTTGTTACGCCCCTTCAGGGCTTCTTGTCGAGTTTGCATTGGTACCCAGGGCGTTGCCCTGGGCTGTTTTGTTAAAGCCCTTTGGGCTTGAGCATAGGTATGTTGCCCTTAGCCGTTTGTTAGAACTCTTGGTGTTGAGTATGGGTATCCAGTGCGTTGCCCTAAGCTGTTTTATTGAAGCCCTTGGCTTTGAGTACGTCCCGCTTGCCGAGCGGGAATCACGGTTCCCAATGATAACGACCAAAATCGTTTGATTTGTTACGCCCCTTCAGGGCTTCTTGTCGA
>JBCCSJ010000446.1:0-3410 GCA_039200505.1 Planctomycetota bacterium
GGTCCCCTGTGATGTGATTTGAAGCGTCAAAACCCCTTCTGAATTTGCGAATACTTTTTCGATCCTTTCAAATCTGTCGCCAAAATATTTAGAAAAATCAGCGTCCGCTCCGATCAGAATCGTTTGCTTGTTTTTCAGCGAGAATCTTTTTAATTCTCTCGAATCTTCCACGCGATCAATGAAAACCAGTTGATTTTCATTTCGTTCATCAAAGCAAATATCGATGGCATTGGGAAACGCAGCAACCTGTTGGCCCCGACGTAATGCGACCACTACCAAACCACCTTGGCCGCTCGATGGAGGTGCAGCGATCAAGATTTGGTTGCCGATTATTTTGGCCTTAAAAACTGAAGACTCAGATCGTCCGATAGAGACACCATTGACTCGAAAGGACCCCGTCATTTTTTGCTGGCCAAGGTCAAACATTTCGATTCGGTTCTTCCAGCAGGCAAGAACCAAATCTTCATCCAGATGGACAATGTTCAGAGCGCCGGTCCTGGGGCCTCGAATTCCGTTTCGACTTAATTGAACTCTTTGGCCATTGATGACGGACCAAGCATAGATATTGACTTTACCTCCGACAATCCAATTTCCGTTAGGAGATAGACTTAGCAATGGCAGGCCTTTCCCGGAACCGGTCCCAAACAGATCTTCTTTGGCAAAATTCAACGTTCGAATTCGTTTTCCCCGTTCAAGATCCCAGATCTCGCAACCTTCAACTTGATTGTCGTAAATAACCAAGGCTGATTTTCCGTTCTCGGAAAATTGAATACGAAAGATCCTTGCCTGTTTCTTTTTAAGGAAATTCACTTTTTCGAGCAGATGCCCTGAGGACCGGTCATACCGCAGAAAAGAGTCATCGTTGGATTGGGCAAATAAAAATTGCCGCGTTAAGTAGTGCTTTTTCCAAGCCGATACCATCCAACTCATTCGACCTACGGGCCACTGAATTCCGACTTCACCGATGTCGTTGCCAACGGTGACTCGATCAGCCAGTGAGCTGGTATGAATGCAAACAGGGGAAGGGCGCCCGACCAAATTGGTTGGCGAAATTTTCTTTGGAAGGTATTCGTTTTGGAATTGCGAAAGCTCGTTTCGAATGAGTTCCGAATTGTAACCAGTTGATCCCGAGATGATGGTACAGTCTTTTATCGTTTTGCCGCCGATAAGAGCCCCGAATCGAACCGCTTTGGAATTACCTTGAAACGTGACACCTACATTGGAATTCAGGTCCCAAAGAGTGGTGACTTTGTCGAGACCTCCAGATAACAACCATCGATTTGATTGAAACAGGAACAAGGCTTTGTCGGTTAGGCGGCCAATCGTTTGGACAGAACTACTGCCCCCAGATTCAGACCGAATGAATTGCGGTCCAAAATTGGAATCTTGGATTCCATTCAGTTTCCATCGAACCAAAGAATAATTCCCCAGTTGATTACTTCTAACACAGGCGATGACGTTGTCACCGGCATCGTCCTCGAAAGTGCCCACATTGGCACCTGCAAATGGAGACTCCGTTAGGTAATTGAAACCTGAGCCTTGTTTTTCGAATAGATGCAGTCGTTTAGCAGAAGAAATCCCTTCCGAAAAATATACTAAAATTCGATTGCCATTTGATGAAAACTGAGCTTGATCAAATCTTGGCAACGATCCATTCGCTGCGACCATTTTGGTTTCAACGGGCTGAAATTTCTCATCCCAGACCATCAATTCCTTTTCGTTTCGCAAAGAACTCTTCCTGATTTTCGAAGGTGTCCCTACCGACAACAATTGTTTTCCAGTCGCGTCAAACTGAAGGCAAGAGATCTTTCTTGACTGGGCATCCAGTCGTTTAATTAGCTTGGGATCTCCTGGTTCGGCAAAATCGTAAACCTCGACTACGCCTGGTAGCAGGCGGCTGACGGCAGCTTTGGCCACCGCTAGTCGTTTGGCTGTGCTAGAGATTGCGGCGGCAGAAGCGTTTTGCACGGCAACTTTGGCCAAAATGGGTTGGCCGGATTCAGACGACCTGACTTCAATTCGATCCGAAAAAACTAACACATTTTGCCGACCGTCAATCGAATGGTTGAAGGCTACGATTTCTGTTTCCGGATAAATCGCTTCAATTTCAGGATGGGCCAGCAGATTGAGACGTTGGACTTCGATTTTTTGTCGATTCACGAATTCGTTTAAAAGGAGTCTTGCACCTCGGTAGTCACCTGAATTCAGTTTTTCAAACACCGATGAAATCCGACTTTTATACCGGAGAAACACCGAGGATTCTTGCAATTGCGTTACCTGCTGTTTCAATGCGGCTTTCTGCTGAATTAGTTCCTTTTCTTGTTCTTCAAATTGGCGCTTCGCTTCAACTAGACCGGCGTCAAACTTGTTTTGTTCCAACTGAAGTTGCGATTCGAGTCTCTGCTTTTGCTGCTGAACTTGAGCATCCGATTTAGCCTGTAGTTCTCGAAGCTCCAATTCGTTTCGCTCTTTTTCGGCATTCAACCGTGCCTGATACTTTTTCTGCTCAGAATTTAAACGTAGCGGAAACTCTTCGATCTCTTTTTGGTTTTCCAGTAATTGGCCTTGGATCGAACCAACTTCGCTCTCAACCCGCTGCTTCTCAATTTCGATCTCCCTTTTTTGAAATTGAATTTCAACTCTTTCAAGTTCAGCTGCAACCTTGGCTTTTTCAGCGGCATCCTTTTCGATCACGGCACTGTCTCGGGCCGCCATCAATGTCATGTTGGCTTGAAAGAAGTAAGAGTTCAAAGCAAAGCCGATCAAAATTGAACTCGCCAGCCCGACGGCCAACCAACCAACCAATTTGGCTCGACGATCTCGACGATTTTTTCCATTTTCCAGCCTTTGAAAGAGTGATTTTTCTTCAGTGGAAAGTTCACCGTCAAGCATCCCAAGCCCCAGCTCGAAATTTTGATCGGTAAATGCCTGTTCGGCACAGTTCAACTTGGCGGCCCTCAAACCGACCATGGCCGCTGAGTTGTCCTCCCACTTTTTTAACGACTCTTCGAACCCGAAACGGGCTCGTTGGTATTCGTCATAATCGCCCGAAGTTTTTGCCTGCTGCAACAGCTCTTGGGCACTCATTCGAAGCTCGATACTCAATCTGCGATTTTCATAAGCTTCAAGTGCCGCCAGAAAATCTTTGACATTCAGAATCGGATCCCCATCGCCAGTTCTGAGAGCCCGTAAGGCGATCTGCAGCAACTCGTCATCGGCATAGGCCGAATAATCGATGATCTGGTTGCTGGCCGCATCCCGGATGATGTCGTAAGGAGACGCAGTCTCATCCAACAAGTGCGGAGGCTTTCCCGTGACAATTTCAAATAGAAGTCCACCTAATAGATGCACGTCGGACTGAAATCCTACGTCGGCCTGAGCCAAAGACGTTTTTTGTTTTTCGAGGAAAA
>JBCCSJ010000447.1:0-3343 GCA_039200505.1 Planctomycetota bacterium
CGCATCGGTCAATTTAAAATGGCCCCAGACTTTCAATCTGACTTTTTACTTAACTGGTAGCCCAGTTCACGAATTCTTTTTATCGAATTGGCCGCTCCAGCCCAGTTTTTCTCGAAGTGTTCGGTAGTAGCTATTTCCGGCTACCTGAATCATTTGAAAAACGGGTTCGGCACGTCGAATTCTTACTCGATCACTTGGACCCAGTGCTGAAATCAGTTGTCCGTCCAAAACCAAGCTGGTCGATTGGTTCGGTTTTGCGACAACCAATTCGTAAACGCGATCCGCAGTGTCAACCACCGGTCGAACGGTGAGCGTGTGGGGACTGATAGGAGAAATCACAAACGCTTGAAGATTTTTTCTGAGAATGGGCCCACCGGCAGAAAGATTGTGGGCCGTCGAGCCAATCGGAGTGCTGATGATTAAGCCGTCACAAAAGTAGGAGGTCGCCATTTCATCGTCAACGTAAACGTCAATTTGCTGGATCTCAAATGGCGGGCCGCCAAGAATGGCGATTTCGTTTAATCCGATTTCGTCAGCAATTATTTCGTCATTTCGAAACAACTCGCATCGAATCATCAAGTGAGAAACCAGTCGGTGCTGTCGATTCGAAATGCAGCGGAGGGCATCGTCGACAAATTTGGGATTCACGTCAGCCAGAAAACCAAGCTTGCCAAGATTGACTCCCAAGACAGGAATCTGCTTCTGGCCCATTTGCTTGGCCGCTCTCAAGATCGAACCGTCGCCCCCCAAAACGATCGCAAAGTCTGCTAGGCAGTTCGACAGGTCATCCACGTAATCGAAGTCCTCTGAAACGATTTCGCAATAGGATTCAATCGTCGGTCGGATCTGGGAAACCTGCTTGATGATTCTAGGTCGACGGTCGCCCGATCCAAGCAGTACAACTTTTGGTTTTGCCATGGAGATCAAAAACTCTACTTGTCGCGAAAAATTTATTTTGCATGGCTGGTGCCTTACAAACAAGCACCGGGAGCGTCAGATTAGACAGATAGCATCCATCCGATTCAGACTCTTTCTTTAAGCCCGACCTTTAAACCAATTTCTCGACAGGTTTGAGCGATTCCTTGGGCGTCAAGCCGCAGTACAGCCAGGATTTCAGGCCGATCCTGATGCTCAATGAACTGATCCGGGATTCCAATGCGATGAACTTGACGAGTATCAAGTCCCAGTTCATTAGCTGCCTCCAGAAAAGCACTCCCAAAACCTCCCATCAGCATTGCCTCTTCAACAGTCAATACAAAGTTTGATTGTTCGAGGCTATGACGAACCATGTCATGGTCGATCGGTTTCACAAACCGGGCATTGACCACGCCTAAGTCGATCCCTTCGTTAGCCAAGTTTTCGGCAGCATCCAATGCGGCCTTCAGCACTGTCCCGCAAGCGATGATCGTACCGTCGGTACCCGATCGGATGGTTTCCGATTTTCCAAGTTCGATTGGGCGCAGTTCCCTTTGAATTTCTTCAGCATCCGTTTTAGGGTAGCGAATCGAGCAGGCTGTTTCATGACGCAACGAAAAATCTAGCATTGAGCCGATTTCATTTGCGTCCCCCGGCGCCATCACCACCATGTTGGGAAATGCCCTCATGTAGGCAAAGTCAAATATTCCATGGTGCGTAGGGCCATCATTGGCGGTTAATCCGCCGCGATCAAGCATAAAAGTTACCGGTAATTTTTGCAGACAGACTTCCTGAAAGATCTGATCGTAACTTCGTTGAAGAAAGGTACTGTAGATATCGACAATCGGTCGTAATCCAGATTTGCACTGGCCGGCAGCAAACGCAACGGCATGAGATTCGCAGATACCGACATCGAAAAAGCGGTTCGGGAATTTTTCTCGGATTGGTTCCAGTTTATTCCCTTGGCACATGGCGGCTGTGATCACGGTCACCTCGGGACGTTTTCCCATTTGATCAAGGATCGCGTCGCGAGCGAAATGGGTATAGGCCTTTTGGTGGTTCGAAGCCCTTTTGACAACTTGATCACCGTCTGTATCAAAGGGAGCTGGGGTGTGAAAATAAACGGGGTCTTGGGCTGCTGGTTCAAATCCGTGCCCCTTACGAGTCATGACGTGCAATAGAACTGGGCCGTCAATTTCTCGCACCATTTTTAGGTACTTTTTAATCATTCCAATATCGTGACCATCGATCGGGCCATAGTATCGGAAGCCAAGTTCTTCAAACATCAAGCCGCCATGAAGTCCGGCTTTGATCCCTTCTTGGATTTGAAGTCGCAGTCGTTCTGTTGGGTCGCCGAGTTTGGCGATTTGATTCAAAACGTCGATCGATTTTTGATTCAATCCAGCTTCCATGCGGTTGGATCGCAGTTTTGACAGATAGTTTGCGATTCCGCCAACTCCGGGGCAGATTGACATTTCGTTATCATTGAGAACCACCAAGGTTTTACTGTTCAATTCAGCAGCGTGATTGATCGCTTCCATGACGATTCCTGATGGAAACGCACCGTCCCCAATCACCGCCACGCTGTAGTTGTTCCTGCCAAGAATCGAGTCACCGCTACGCAAGCCCAAAACTGTTGAAAGGCTGCTCCCGGCATGACCGGTCATAAACAGGTCGTAATCACTTTCTTCAGGATTGGGATATCCCATTAATCCTTGTTTGGTACGGATCGTTTGAAATTGATCAAATCGTCCCGTGATTAATTTGTGAGGATAAGTTTGGTGGCCAGTGTCCCAGATCAAACGGTCGTGCAAAAAATCAAAAGTACTGTGTAATGCCAACGTTAGTTCAACGACGCCGAGGTTTGAAGCGAAGTGGGCCGCTCGCTTGCTGACCAATTCGCACAACGTGATTCGAATCTCTTCGGCGACTTGATTGAGTTCATCCAGCTTCATGTCATGAAGCTGCTGTGGAGATTGAATGGTGGGTAGAATTGAACTCATGAAACGATTCCGGCGCACCGATGAATGTTCAAACTTCGGAACGTGGATAGGGTAATGATCGCTGATCCGACGCGAAAATTCGGTTTATAACTTTCTACTGACCACAAAGTTGGCGATGAATTCGAGTGGTTTCGCAGATTCGCCGAAAATTTTCAAAGCATCCACCGCGGTTTTGATTTTTTCTTCGGCCCGATCTTCACTCGCCTGTTCCCCGATAACAGAAGGATAGGTCTGCTTTCCAGCCTCTGCATCTTTGCCCGCCTTTTTGCCTAGTTTTTCCGTCGAGCTACGAAGGTCCAAAAGGTCATCCACAATTTGAAAAGCCAAGCCCAGATGTTTTCCGAATTGGATTAAGCTATTCCGTTTGTCCAAACTTGCTCCCGCAGTGATCGCTCCCAGTTCCCAAGAAACCGCGAATAGCGCAC
>JBCCSJ010000448.1:0-3322 GCA_039200505.1 Planctomycetota bacterium
CCCAAACAAGAGTACTATCGGGTGGAAAGCTCGGAATATGATGATGCGGAGAAAGAATGGTACATCCAAATAGACACACCGGATGAGTTACTGGGCATTTCTTGGGTCATACTGTTCGGTCGCTTTTTCGATCGCCAACATTTCTGTGGATCCATGAAGCTTAACGATTTCAGTACGGTTGGCACAAAGTTCACGCAATTGATCCACATAATCGATTTTGGCCTGCACATTCATTGGTTCCTCACCCTCGTCGACATAGCAAACAAAACTTAAGTCGGCTTTGTAGATGTCTGCCAGATGATCGGCGGTGGTAACGACGAGGGAATCGTGGGGGCCAGGTTCCGCAAAAACTAGAATTTTTCGGATGTATCGAACGCCTGCATCTTTAAATACTGCAAGATTGCAAGGTAGGTGATCCTGCAGCCAGCCAAGTTGATTTTGAAAAGTGATCCCTTTGGTGCGGCGACCGGCCGCTTCCATCACCACCCATTCGCAGTGGAGACGATCGGCAACGTTGTGGATCGTTTTGACAACATCGTGGGATACTGTCGTGTTGTATTCAAGGTTGACATTTTCTTCATCAGCCATGACGTGGATTCGGCGGCTCAAGGCGATCGAAAGATGATCTTCTTCCAGAACGTCTGCCAAATACATCTGTTCGGGCACCTCGGTCACGTGAAGCACTTCCAGCTTGCGACTGTGCGCCAATGCCGCTCCCATTTCGACGAGTGTTTCGGGCGATCGCTCACTACCAAACAGTGGGACCACTACCGCAGCTTCGGAGGGCAAGTCTTCATTCAATTCATGGGGGGCTTCGTCTTCCGATTCTTCTTTGTTGGTGGGATCGAACAGGTCTTTTCGTTTTCCCATGCGACCGACAACGCCCAGTCGTGACGTTTGGTATCGACCATAGGCCAGGTAAGATGCACCTCCTAGAAGGCAAATACCTCCGATGGCTGCCATACTGGTTAGCCCCATCGCCCACAGAAGGGTTGCCCCGATCAATATCCCAACCACCTGCAAAAATGGATAAAGTGGAGCACGGAATCGAGGCTGATACCATTTTGCGGCACTCTCACGTAATACGATCACGGTCCCGTTAATAAACATAAACGCGACGATCATAAATGCACTGGCCAGTTTCGCAATTTGTTCAACGGGAAGGAACAGAATGCTGATCGCCATCGCTCCCGACGTGATCGAGATGCAGTAAACCGGTGTTTTAAACTTTTCGTTGATGTCTTGAAGCCCTTCAGGCAGTAACCGGTCGCGGCTCATTGCAAATGGAAATCTGGAAGCAGCGAGCAGGCCGGCGACGGACATCGAAGTCATCGTTAAAACGGCAAAGACCGCTGCGATATATCCGACCGTTTGGCCTCCCAGCACTTTGGCGACGGTGTAGATCGGATGCAAATCAGGTTTGCCGGTTCCCTGGTAATTCGTTAGCTCTTTGTGAGGAACCACCGTGACCAAAACAAAGACCACAAAAACATAGACGCACATCACCAAAAACCACGAAATCAGGATCCCCATCGGCAGGTTCCTGCTCGGATCTTTGACTTCTTCGGCAATTGCAGCGACCTTGGTAACTCCGGCATACGAAACGTAGACAAAGGCAGCGGCAGCGATAAAACCGGACGGCCCTTTCGAAAATCCGTCTTTCAAATAATCCAACTCGATCGTCGATAGAGCATAGAAAGACATGACCAGTAAAAGTGCCAAAACGATTCCGACGATGACTTTCTGAAGCTTTCCGATGATACTGACGCCAACAATATTGAGTGCCGTGATCGCCAAAAGCAACGTGATAGCCACCGGTTTTTCGGGGACTTCGACGAGTACAGATAAATAAGCTGAAAACCCAACCAAAGCAAACGCGCTTTTTAATAGCAACGACAGCCATAGACCAATGCCCGAAACGGTACCCGTTAGTGGACCGAAAGCGCGCTCAAGATAGACATAGGTGCCTCCTGAAGTTGGCATCGCCGTCGCCAATTCCGACTTGGATAACGCAGCCGGTAGAACGCCTAATCCGGCGACTAGGTAAGCCAGCCAGACCATCGGTCCTGTTTTAGCCGCTGCCAAACCCGGAAGCACGAATATGCCACTACCAAGCATGGCACTGATGCTGATCGCGACAACCGAACCGAGGCCAATACTTCTTTCCAGTGATTTCATCTTTAATCCATGAGTGCCATTTGCACTTTATTCTACGTGCCACATGCGATGCCCGGTCGAGGAAACAGTAACATCGCGTCGACCGAATGAATCCGATGCATTGGGTTCCATTCAATTACCGGCTTCGATCAAGCCTGATCGAGAGAATCACCCTCAAATCAATTGTCTTGACCCGATTGTTGAAGCCCATGATAACCTTAAGACAGTGATACCTCACAGACCGCTTGAATTTGGGAATTCGTCCGAAAAGTGGCATTTATCGGGGCATAACTCAAATCATTCAGGTTACTCTCCAGATCGCTGCAGGGTCCAAGTTCAATTATGGCTCGGTTTGAAAGAAAAATGGTCGCGACCGACCCATGTTTCATCTTTGGCGAAAAATTCGCGAGCAGTAGGTTCCGCCTACCAAGTTGGACAGATTCTTGCGACGGGCCATCTCGCTAATCTAGCGAGGTCTTCAGTTTGTTGGGCAGTAAGTCCTCAATACAAGGCAGCAAAAAATCCAACAAAACCTTCTGGGTCAAACTACGCCAGCACCGGCATTGAGCCTGCGGTAATTCACCGCCTCGAAAAGGGGGCAGCTGGAACAACGTTGGTTTTGGTTCTGCACAAATGCCGTTTTTGTTGGGATCGATAGCCCCGTTGGTTCTGGGACACTCAATGGACCGTTTGGTAAGTGGCCCCTATTTGTTTTGGTCCGCGCTACCAGCCGCTTAGGTGTTGATTGCCCCGGCGTGCATTCCCTTCAGTCTCCCTCTCGCACGTATCAGCCGACCGAGCGCTAGTTAGCCCTGGTTGTTACTCGCTTGATGAGCCGTTTGAGCGTTAGCTCCGGTTTTTGTGTCGCCTGATGAGCCGTTTGAGCGTTAGCTCCGGTTTGTTTCAAGTTATTCGCCGTTATTTAGCTCTGATTGATTCTTCTTCGATCCCAACCAACATTGGATCAACTGGATCTAAAATTTTCTTTTAACAAACAACTAAAAAACAGCAACTGATATGGCCCCGAGCCGCCTCAACCGCTCGACGCAAATGTCGAGGAAACGTATCGCTGTGGATAGGGTGTCGATGAATCTTTCTGGTCCTCGGGTCTCGTGAAAAACGGTGAGAAGCGAATAAAAATTGCCACCTGAATTTTCGGTGAGCC
>JBCCSJ010000449.1:0-3321 GCA_039200505.1 Planctomycetota bacterium
GAAGAATCGGTTACTTATCAGAAATGTCCCAACAGGATTTGAAACAACGCCTGAAAGAGCTCAAAAAAAACCGGCAATGATTCGCCATTAAGTCTACTCAATTATTGGATTCGAGACGCATTTCTTTGAACCACCACTGCAAGTAGTCTGAGTCTGAAATTTCAGGATCTAATCCCCGCTCTCGCATGGTTTTCTCGTACCATTCACGTTTCTCTACCATTACTTTTTCAAGATCAACCGTTTTGCTTTCATCTTTATCGCCGTCATCCCCTGTTGTTAAGATCCATCGTTCCAGCCTTTGTCGGCACTCGATCAGCTTGGCACGATACTCGGGTTGATCCGCTACGTTGTTCAGTTCAAAAGGGTCTTTCGTTAAATCGTAAAGCTCTTCTTCAGGGCGTCTTGAATTCATAAATGGTGAATCCCATCTACCTTCAGCATGCAGCACCTTCATCAGCGTTTGGACTGGATAGCCCAGTTTTTTATAACTACTGAATTGGAGATAAGGCAGTTCGGGGTGAAAATTTTTGATGTATTTCAAGTTTGACGTTCTTAAGCTGCGAATTCGATCCGGTGCATCGCCACAGCGATCCCGAGCACTAAATATAACGTCGTGTCCCTGCCAATCGCTCGCAAGCAGATCCTTACCGGGCAGCTGAATTTTCGAAATGCCTGCTGCTTTCAAAGTTGTCGGCATTACATCGAGCAGCGATACCAAGGCTTCTTCCGTAGTGCCGGGTTTTACATGTTTGGGCCAACTTACAATCATCGGCGTACGAATACCTCCGTCATACAACCACTGTTTGCAACGCACGTGGGGCCTTCCGTGATCCCCGAAAAAGAAGATCAAGGTATTGTCAATCAATCCTTCATCTTCGAGCTGAGTTAGGATTGCGCCCACTTTTTTATCCAGCAACTCAATCGAATCTAAGTAAGCATCCCAGTCGGCCCTGGTGAGCGGATGGTCGGGATAATAAGGGGGGATCGACGCATCAGGATGATCCTGATTCGAGTTAGAAAATTTCCGGTGCGGCTGCTTAATGTGAACTTGTGCGAAAAAAGGCTGCCCCGATTTTCGCTGCGACCAGTCGTACCCGTCAAAATAGGTTTTAGGATTGATCGAAAAATTGACACCAAATTTTGCCTTGGAACGATTACCGACGACCCCGACTCCAAGCGATGAAAAGTATCCTTCGGCTCTCAATAAATCCACCGCTGTCGGAATGGTCGCGGGCAATGGTTTTTTATCGCGGGTCAGATGATGGTGGCAGCCAATAGAGGTTTGATATCTTCCTGTTTGTAACGCTGATCGCGACGATGAACATACCGGAGACGTTGAAAATGCGTTTTTGTAAACGCAACCAGATTTTGCCAGTCGGTCAATGTGAGGAGTTGCGACGCCTTGGTAACCGTAACAACCAAGTTCAGGCCCTAAATCATCCGAGATAATCCAGATCACATTCGGGGTTTCTGCAAAGACAAATGCCGCCAATCTGAATTGCAGCAACAATCCTAATCCAAAAACAAAAATTACTTGGGCAAAAGTCTTAGGCATCGTTATTTCATCCACGACAGCGATCAAAGAATTCTGCCTGATACTTAGCAAAATAAAGCGGGATCAGGCAGTGGCGATTGTAGTCATCAACTTCCACCGATCAAAATGGAAGGCACGTTGATAAACTACATGGAACCCACAGGATTTAAATAAATGGTGATAGTTGTGGCTAAACGAAAGTTCTTCACCGAACCGAATCGAATTTTCTGATTTTTCAAAATCATGGTCTTGCGCGACAGGTTCGATACACAGAAACATACTTGGGGAAAGCTTCTGGCGGATGAATTGAAACATTTTGGTAAGTTTTTCAGCCGAAAAATATTCGAGGACGCCTCCGTTGGAAACGAACATGCAGTTGCTTTTGGCGTTGGCGTAAAGCCATTGGGTGGCGTCTGAGCAAACGAATTCGACCCTCGAATCGAAGTCGGGGGAACCTTGATTCCTGACGACCTGTTCGGAATTAATCTCAACCCCAGTCGATGATTTTACACCTGGCAATACTTGGGTGAGGTAATTGAGCACCAGACCTGAATTGCAGCCAAATTCGACGATGCGATTCGGACGTATCCGATCCCAATATTTTCGTACCTCGTTCAAATCCTGTTGCTGTTTTCTAAGAAACAAGTCATAGAATCGGTGTCGGCAGTTGGTATCAAAAACGGATCCTCCCTCACCTTCCCAAAACCTTCGATGCAACCGATCAAAAAATTGATTGGAATTTCTGGTTGTCGCTTTCCGTTTCAAAAATGCCATCAGCCATTTGTCTTGATACGCTTCCGGGAAGCAGTTTGGATGGCGATACAGACGTCTAGCCTTCTTGGGAAACGTGGCTGCTAAGCACTGCCATGCCCGGACTTTGAACTCTTCCTTGATATCGCCAGACTTTATTGGCTGCTGGATCGAATAAATCTGACTCATGAATGTTGCCCTTTCGAAACAGACGATGCGAGATCTCATCATCGGATTGCAAATAGATGGAAATCGACCGGCATTGGTATTGGTAATCCAACATGACGCAAACCGAATACCAACGTTGCAAAGTTGTAAGTTTTGAAATTCGAAATCGTCGTCATCTCCATTGCAACACCGTTTGAAATCCCAAACCGAGGGGGAGGAAGACTCAACCAAACGGATGCAATCAGATCATCCTTTGGGAACTTGCTCGTTGTTCGTCAAACTTGAAACGAATTATTTGTCCCATATTCAGAGGCAAATTACGGCTAAATAAGTCCGGAATTACCCATGCTTCAACTCAATTAACAAACCGACGGGCGATTACCCCTGTTCGACAAGGGTTCCTGAGAACTGGAAAAGGCAAGATGAACACACAATTTGCGATTCACATTGTCGACGACAGCCAACTTCTGTCCGATTTAGACGTTCATCAATTGAACAATATGATTTGGCTTAGCTTGGCAATTCACAAAAACGAGATTGTCTGGGTAAATTTCGAAATTTTTCGCTCTCGCAAACGAGAAACAGGGTTCCAGTTGGCGGGGGTGTTGCGAGCGAGGATGAAAAGCGGGTTTACTGTTGAATATCATACAGGAAGCAGCACAAAAGACCAGCTTTTTCGAACGACAACTCAATCGCTAAAGAATCAAGTGAAAGCCCGATTAAAAATTGAATCCAGTTGGGGTTTCCGTTATTATATGGCTATCAAAGCACTGGGGTCCTTTTTGGCATCCGTTTCGAAAAAAAGAATTTCGACCTATAAAATTGGCTATCCGAACATTTTATTTTTGGTAAACGACCGGTTCGTAAAC
>JBCCSJ010000450.1:0-3301 GCA_039200505.1 Planctomycetota bacterium
AAGTAAACGGTAAGGCCAGGGCCTACCCGATTAATATGCTGACGGGGCCTGCCCGAGAAATTATCAACGACAGTCTGGGCGGCAAAGCGATCGCTGCAACTTGGTGACATCTTTGTTTCAACGGCATCGTGTATGACCGAAAACCAGCAGACCAAGTACTCACGTTTGTCGTTTCTGGCATGCTTTGGAATAGTAGCCTTGTTATGGAGGACTTGGAAACGGGTTCATTTTGGAGCCATCTCCTGGGCACGTCTGTCGAAGGAGAACTCGTTGACACAAAACTTGACGTCATCCCTGCAATGGTTGTCGATTGGGAGACTTGGAAAACCAGCTATCCACAAACCACGGCTGTTTTGATGCAGCGTTCGGCGGGCATTTATCGAAAAAATTTTCACACGGGACAGAGATCTAAATTCGTTGTGGGACTGGCTGGTCAGAATGGCCAAAAAGCATGGGTCTATGAAGACCTAAGATATTATTCTGTTGTTAATGATGAGTTCGAAGGCAATCCCGTTGTCTTGACTTATGACGATGATTCGGGAACCGCGTTAATCTACAGCCGGACCATTGAAGATTCGATGGAATTGCTGTTCGAATTTCGGGACGGACAAATGATCGATCAGCAAACCGAGAGCCAATGGGACCTCAATTCTGGCAAATGTATGGACGGCGAGTATCTGGGTAAAACCTTGCGGAGACTGCCAGGTATCCCCGGGTACCGGGAAGCTTGGGAAACGTTTTACCCTAAATCTGAGTATTGGGTTCCCGCTGATTCGAATCAATAACTTCGCCAAAGACTCTTACGCACATAAGCTTGCTAATAGGATGAGTTTTGTGCTATAGGTTTCGCGTAGTACGAATCCTGGAAAGCAATCATGGATCCAGAATTGGTTTCGGAACAATTACGATGTCCCAGCGGCAATCAAGGTTCAAAATCAGCATTCAAAATGAATGCCAACAATCGAGCTACGAACCTATTTGCGATCAAAGAATTGGCAATCGCCGATTCAGATTTTGTCCTTGAAATCGGACCTGGAAACGGCGCTTTTGTGGCCGACATCCTGAAAGTGTGTCCTAACATTCAATATCGAGCCGTCGACTGGTCAGAGGACATGGTCAACGAAGCGATTCGCTTAAATTTTCCCTTGGTGCGAACGGGGCAAGTCAAATTCGTTTTAGGGCAATCGGACAGACTCCCGTTTTCTGATAATCAATTTAATAAAGCATTATCGGTCCACACGATTTACTTTTGGGATCAACCTCAAAACCATTTTAAAGAGATTGCCCGCGTTCTAAAGCCTGGATCTCGATTATGCCTCGCGTTTGGACAATATGACTTTATGGAAAAATTGTCGTTTACCAAATTCAATTTTCAACTCTATCACCGGGCTGAAGTCATCCAACTACTTGAAAAGGCTGGCTTCAAAATCGAAAAGACTCTGATGCACGAAGAGTGCGGAGAAAGCAACTCAGGGGAAAGAGTTGAGAAACAGATCGAAGTGATCTTGGCAGTCCTCAATTGAATCTTGAATCTGAATCTGAACCGATTCCTATAACGGCCGTTTTGTTCTATTTTGAGCGGCTGAAGATTTTCGAATGAAAGGTAAGTCAACTCGTTCCGCCAATTTTTTTTAAGTTTCAAACTGGTATTCCGATGAGTTTTTTTAAATTCGGCAGGCTGCATAATTCGGTTTTTTTACTTGCTGCAGTGTCCATCGTTATCTGTCACGTAGTTCTTTCAAATTGTAATGCTGATTTGCAAGAGAATGAAAATCCTCAGAATAACGATTTATCCAAACCGTCGTTCTCGCAAGTTCAAACCGAAAATCAAGAGCATATTGACTCAGACAATGGATTCAAGATTTTACTTCCTGGCGACTGGGAAGTTATCCCAAACAACATGTTGAAGAAACAGAGCGAAGCGTTGTCAAATGACAAGATCAAGATTGACTACATTGCTGGATTTCAGGCCAAGTCAGATGAATATTTTTCGCACCCCATGATGTTAGTGAGAAAATTGCCAAAAAGGTTTCTCCCGAGGGAACAAATCAAGGCAGTTGCTCAATTGTTTAAAGAATCTGGCACCAAGATCTCTCAAAATATTGATGAGCGATCTGGGTTAAAAACGAATACTCAATTCGGAGTTCCGATTCTTGAAAAAGAGACAGGAATCGTTTGGGTAAAGATTAAACTTGACGGCTTTGAGGGCCAAAAGGTCGACGGGGTGATGGCTCACTTTTACGCCGATGATCACATCCTTCAATTTAGTGCAGGCACAACCGTCGAAAGGGCTAGTCGCGACTGGCCAGTCATGAACAAAATCTTGCGTTCCGTTGAACTCAAGCCAGACCCAGCGGACAAATCTGAATTCGAAAGAAAACAACAGGAAAATTAAGTTGATCTCGAAATAACAAAACAATGAGGTCATCGAGCTGATTGAAACTCACCTAACTAAACTAACCGCTGCTGGAAATTTAGAATGCAAAAACCATTTTATTGTGGGGTTGGAGGCGTGGTCAGCACTGATATCGCTGTCCCTAATCACGTCAAACAACACGAATTTTACTCGTCGATCTTGACGACCGGAGAGGATCCTTTTTGGCGGGATGATCTACTGAATTATCAGGGGACACCGATCATTGGATTGGGCTCACAGTCTGACGAGTTCCCTGATTTGCCGCTCCAATGGATTCCTCATTTTCAGGTCGACTCGGTAGCTCAAAAGATCGTCGTTGCACAATCATTGGGAGCAAAAATTCTTTTTCAATCCACCGATGGAGAAATTCAGCACCACTGGGCTGGGGGAGTAGATTCGTCTGGTGCAGCTTTTGGACTCATCACATCGCTTCCTGCGGATCGAAAAGAGTATCAGTCAGACCGAGGGATTGATTCCATTTGCGGATTAACTTTATCGGTTGAAGATCTTACTCGAACAACTCAATTTTACGAGGAAGTGGTTGGCTGGACTCCGTTGGAATCAAAAACTGAAAACGAACAATCCGACTCTGCTGTGGTTCAGATGTTAGGTCCCGATAAATTCGTCGCCGCCCAGATATTTCAAATCCCTGACAATAAAAATACTGAACAGCAACATCGTCTGCCGTCGGTTTGGCTCATTTATTTGCCAGTTGGCGACTTGGAGTTCAGCCTGAGAAAAGTGATCAATGGTGGCGGAAGTGTGATCTCGAAGTCATCTGGCGATAGTGCCGTGATCCGTGATCCCGAGGGTGTTTATCTCGGGTTGAAAGCGGGCGACTCAAATAGGAGAAACAGCCGATAGATTTTTACCTTTGGCTAATTC
>JBCCSJ010000451.1:0-3300 GCA_039200505.1 Planctomycetota bacterium
TCGACTTTCGTCGGCATAACAGACTTTGAATTCATCAAACCCAGCCGATTCACAAATATCTTTAAGGGAATACCGGTCATACATCCATCGGTGAATCTCCCCTTGAGATCGAAAGAGTCCCTCTCGAAAAGCTTTTTCGGCCTTTCGCCCCAACAACCAACGGACAACGCGAAACGCCATGCGAAGCTTCAGTCTGGAAAATGAGTTTGCGAACAAAGCCCATTTCGATTGTGTTGAGGATGTCTTGATATCTCGATTCTGGTTTTGACAGACCAAGAATTCATCGCCCAGTCGTTCCATCACAAACCGTGAATTTTCAATTTCCGAGTCGGCCATATAGGGTCCCATCCGCCCCCCCGACTGGTCTCTTACCATTTGATCCAGCAATTCCAGTTTCATCCAATCGTAGTTGATTCGAGAATTACGATTTCCCTGCCAAGCTTCGTCCAGCATTTCCAAATACAGAATTGCGATTCTTTCGAGATCCGGTACCACGACTCTTAATACGCCACCCGGCTTGAGCACTCGATTACATTCCCGAATCAGAGTTTTCCCTTGCTCAGGATTCAAATGCTCAAGTACATGGGAATGGTAAACTGCATCAAACGAATCGTTATCAAACGGGATGCCGTCGGTAATATCGTGTTCGATCACATCGGCATGGATTGGTCCCAAATCAACGTTGACCCATGACGAATGGAAGTTTCTGCCGCAGCCAAGATTCAAATAAGCGGGCTCTTTTGAGGCGTCGATAGGAATACTGATTCGATCCATGAATATTTCAATGCCGGTGTCTTGACTTTTCCGTAGTCGGGTGCGGTGTTTGGCTCGACGTACTGTTAACAAATTCGTCTCTCTCCGTAAAGGCGATTCAGCTTACTCCGGAATTTGTTGCGATAAGATTCGGGTTGGTCAAAAAAACAGTTTGGTTTATCGTCCAGAAACGAACCAAGCGCGTCCCACATATCTGCTAGCGAAACTAATGGGCTTTCCAACCCCGATCCTGTTCTGCATCTACAATCGACCGGACTTGACGGCTCAAGTTTTTGAGGTGATCCGGCAGATTCGTCCTCAGCATTTACTTGTAGTGGCGGATGGTCCCAAACAAGACCCAAGGGACCGCGAAAGAGTAAATCAGACCCGGCAAATCATCCAAAAAATAGATTGGGATTGCCGACTGATTACCCATTTTGCTGACAAAAATTTAGGCTGTGCTGTCCGCATGGCGTCTGGAATTTCTTGGGCATTTGAGCAATTTGAAGAATTAATCATATTAGAGGATGACTGCCTACCTGACCTCACTTTTTTCCCCTACTGCCAGCACCTTTTGGAGCGGTATCGCAACAACTCGCAAGTCATGATGATTAGCGGCGACAACTTTCAGCCCAAACCGGTTTCCAGTGATTCCTACTATTTTTCCAAGTGGGCCCATATTTGGGGTTGGGCCAGTTGGCGGAGAGCCTGGAAGCACTTTGATCTTGAGATTTCGGATTGGCCAAACTGGAAAAACCGATCTGATCTGTCCGAACTCTGCTGCGGACATAACGAATTGAAACACTGGGAGCAGGTTTTCGACCAAACGCATCGGGGCGAAATCGATACTTGGGATTTTTCGTGGACCTATTCTTGCTGGCGAAACCAGGGTGCAACAATTCTCCCTCAACGCAATCTGGTTCGAAATATCGGATTCGGTGCAGACGCGACTCATACGGTAGATTCTGAATCGCAATTGGCCAGTCTTAAAACCTTTCCGATGGGTAAATTGGTTCATCCGCAAACGATCGAGATTCACAAAAAAGCCGATTACTACACGTGGGAATCCGTTTTTGCGAATAATCACAACAGCCATTCACCCGATGTTAAGCAGAACTGGTGGACCCGACTTACGACCAAGGCTAGTCGCTCGATAACCAAACGATTTTTGCGACGAGGTGCCGTAGCATGAGCATGAAGGTGGCCATTTTTTCGCCTTACGCGACGGTAGTTCCGCATTTCGAAACCGAATTGGACATCGCCCAGCAACACCTTGATCTTGGAGACGAAGTCGTTTTCCTGAATTGCACCGGAAGCCTGTCCAATTGTGATTTCAATCCCTCCGGTGATCGCGAAAGGTGTGCTCAGTGCACTGGTAGACGTTCAATGGGCTTGGCACTTTTGCAACCATCCGCAACGGTTGAAAAACTGGAAAGCATTGACGGTCCGAACCTACGCCGATTTCAAACAATCGAGGAATTGACTCAATTTAATGTGGAAGACTTTGATATTGGGTGGGCTATCCTGTCTTCATTGGTTTCGATCTGCCGCGACCCCGAACCAGATTTGGATCAACACTGGCCGCTGCTCAATCGGTTTTACCAATCAGCGTTATCCACCTATCGCCACACGATTCGATTCCTAAAATCCAATCCGATAGATCGAGTTTATGTTTTCAATGGTCGATTTGCATCCATGCGTGCGGTGCTTCGAGCGTGCCAAAAACAAAAAACCGACTGTTGGATTCACGAACGAGGATGCGACGGCGAACATTTTGAGTTAATGAAAAACCATTTGCCCCACGACCTAATCAAAATTGAGAAAGCCATTTGCGGTCAGTGGGAATCGGCCCGATCCAGTCGTATTCGTGAAACTGTTGCCCGACAATGGTTTCACGATCGTGTCAACCGCGTAGAAAAAGTGTGGCATTCGTTCGTAAAAGATCAAGAATCTGGCCGACTACCCCAGGGATTCGATCCATCAGAGAAAAACGTTTCAATTTTTTGCTCTTCGGATGACGAATTTGTTGCGATCGGTGATTCTTGGACTAACAAGCTTTACCAAAATCAGGTCGAAGCGATCTCTCAAATTGCCCAATCCATGCTGACCCGACAACCTAACACAAGAATTTACTTAAGAGTTCATCCGAATCTTAGAAACACTGAAAATCGTCGCAAGCAACGCATGCTCGGATTGGACTTTGCCAACTTGAGCATCATTCCTCCGGACGCAGAAATTGACTCTTATGCTTTAATGAACGCATCAGATACGGTTGTGACTTTTGGATCCAGCATCGGTTGTGAAGCCAATTTTTGGGGAAAGCCATCGATACTTCTGGGACCCTGCTTTTATCAGAATTTGGGCGGAGTTTATCGGCCCAGCAATCACTCGGAAACGATCTCACTTTTGTGCTCAAATCTTGACCCAATGCCGGTTCAGGGAGCCCTTCAATACGGCTATTGGCTTCAAACTCGCGGTCGACCCCACCAATATTTTGAGGCCTCGGGGCTGTTCGAAGGGAAGTTCAAAGGACACGTCATTTACGCA
>JBCCSJ010000452.1:0-3299 GCA_039200505.1 Planctomycetota bacterium
CGGACAAGCATGTACGAATGAGACTTGTTGCCAGATCAAAATTGAATTGATCCCCGAAAGCATTTTGCCAAACAGTGAAAAGTATTCAAAGCTTCTTCAGTCAACCAAGTCACTTGTCCAACTGCTAAAACAAAAAAGCTGACTCAACTGGATCATCCGGTTGGTCAGCTTTCACGCATGTCCTGTCCGCTAAAAAGAATTGCCGGACTACTTGCCAGAATTTTCTTCCATTTTGGCATCGGACATTTCAATTTTGACGTCTGGATTCAGCCCAGCTACCAACGCTAGATCTCCAAATTTCTTTGGTTTAGAAAAAGTTTTAACGTCGATTTTTAGAGCGGCCATGCCGACTGGGAATTTCTTTTTTTGGACCAAGAAACGAGTCATGCTGTTGAGGCCTGGATTGTCTTTTTCGACCCAGCCATACGTCAATCCAGTGACGACGCCATCTTCGATCGTAATCGTTCCGTAATCCGCCAACTGGGTTTCGTCTGGATTCCAGACCATCCCCACAGGTCGACGAGAACCAGCTTGCATCACTCTTTCTCGCTCTGCTTCAAGGGCACCAAAAATGGTGGTCTCAAGCTTTACGGATAATCCAGGAGTGACGATGTTTTTGGGGTCGTCCACATTGGGTCCATAATTCAGTGGGTTACCCACGTTGAATGAAACTTCATGTTTTCCGGAAGCATACTTTTCAAAGTTGGGCAAAATGATCTTCATGGAAAAATCACCGTGCTCAGCTTTTGAATCAAACGTGGCATTCAAGTCAGCATATTTTTCCGGGATGTCGATATCGTTGGAAGTAATTCGGTCGTCGATCTCAATCAACAGCGTGTCAGCCGTCACAACCGAAGCGAACAGGACCGTAATAAGAACCGAGGCAGAAGCAAAAATAGACCGCATTTCGATCTCCTTGTGTGAAACAAACTTTGAAACACCGAATCGGAAGGGCACACCGCCAATCAATCGTTGATGCTTTTCGGCAGTTTCCAATCAAAACGAAACTTGAAACCAAGGATCGTTTTGTCGTCGAAAACAAAAGCAAACACGAACTTCAAATCCGGAAAAAGTATGGGCAAAGCATCGAATTTGGCTGGCTGTACCGTATCGAGACGAAGGCTGGCGATGATTCGGAATCTGACTTGACCCTAAGGGTAACTCGACCCTCGGTGAGACAGTATTGTGCCGCGGACCCGAAAAGCAAAGGCTTCATCGAAAATTTTGGGTTGATTGGCGAAAATGTTTGGGATCGCGAGAAAGCAACTACAGAAATTGGCTCTAATCGAACAGCGAACTCGATTACTTGTGAGCCTCATTGGTAAAGAAATTCGCCCGAACTTATTTGCTCAATCACCCAGTGATTCAGAGCTCGCCCGGGCTCTCCTCGAAACCATCGCAGTGGGATTCGCAAGAACTTCTTCTCACAAAAGATAATTCCAACCTTTGCCAAGGCTGCCAACGACGCGAAGTTTAATTCTCAACCCAGCCGTTCAGATCTTCAAAAGAAGTTGCCCGCCTGCTGGTTGAATCTGGCCTAACCACATAATTTGTCGGAGCCACATAAGCGGCTGGAGCCACACTGCGGCTATCCTCTATCGCACTCTCCATAGACCGGTTGCTCGCCATTCGCACAGGTGAATATTGAAACTTTCTTTCAATCGGATTGGTTGCAGGTCGGATTTGTGCGGTTGTCCTGTAAACCGGAACCTCACGCCTGGCGACTTTTTGGAACCCAGACTGGGTTGCATCCGTGCCGCCACCCAAGCTTGGTGCAGTATCTGCAGGCGTTGGGTTGTAACTTCCATTGGGGACTATCGTACCACTCCCGGGAAGTTCGTAACTGGTTGTGGTGGAAGGTTGAGGAACAGCGGGTGTAGGAGCAAAATTTTGAGGCGCAGCCATCGTCCCGGTAGGACAGGTCGCGCAAGTACCGCAGCCGGTAGCGCAATCATTTGTAATAGTAGTCACGGGAACCTTATAGGTCTCAGTTCGGTAAACTGGTCGATAAGTCGTATATGGCACTCGTTGGCACTGATAGGTATAGGTCGTGCAAGGACGCATGCAAGTCACGGTGCATCCCGTGCAGGGATCTGTATTGGTAACGGGTCGATACTGGGTAACCGGCACTCTTTTGTAAGCGGTTCGATAGGCGGTATAAGGCACGTAATTGACCACAGTCCTGTTGCATGTCTGTTCACAGGTTCGCATACATTGCCCTGGCTGCAAGTTGTACGCGTTAGGAGCGAAGTTGGCAGTCGTCTGTCCAGTTGGCTGATAATAGCCGTAAGGTGCTGTGTTGTTCTGACCAAACACTCCGCGAATCCAGCGTCGCAAAGGCCCGTCAGCATTCGCTTCGTCCGGTACGCAAGTAATTAACGTTGCGATTACCAGAGAAGTGTTCAACAAATTTTTAAACGTAAACATAATTGAATCCAAAAGGAATCGGTTTTCAATTTATCAAAAGCGAATTCCTCGCGCATGTACCCCGCGCGAAAGCTTCGCCAGAACCTTGACTTCGATGAAAGGTAGAACAGGATATCGTTTTGAACAGATCAAATCTCCGGCATCGCTTTGTAATTTTTACAAACCAATTCCGGTCGTAACGGCGGGGAAAAACAGGGTTGATAACGAGTTTAGGGGAATTACCAAAATTCTTCTTAAAAACGAAACCGCGCGATGAATCTGTACCGATTACGTTAACTTTTACGATTCTCGGTCCTGCGACCTTCCCTGAGATGTCGAATCATTCGACAGGCAAACTGATTTTACCCAAGAGTTGAAATCGACTTATCAAGCACCACTCAAGTGCCGGTCGATGTCGGTGTAAAGATAGACGTGTCTGGGCTTTGATCAAGCGACGCCCCATCGTCTTTGGCCCATTTTTGAGACGGTTCCCATATTTCAAGGATTCTGAATCAAATACCGCTTCACAACCAACCCGCCGGGTTGAGCGGGAGATTTATTGGTAAATTTCGATGGTTGTTGGCTATTGGGATATTTGAATTCAGCTTTGAAAATCGAATGGTTTAGCACCCGATTCCAATAACAACTGCCAACAGCCGGTTGTTGTCTGCCTCAAGCGGCTAGCACTAGACACTTGTCAGATTCACAATTACCTTTGGGTGTTCACAACGAGTCAAGCAAAAAACCGGGGCGTCCGACTCCAAACACCTTAGTACTCGCGAAACATTTATTTACCGGCTTGCTCAATGAATTACCCACAAAAATAGAATTTTCATTGGCCCTAGCCGGTAGCTTAATTCATGGCGAGTCCTTACGTTCAATGCTGATTAGTC
>JBCCSJ010000453.1:0-3265 GCA_039200505.1 Planctomycetota bacterium
ATCAGTTCATCGAAAATACTTAATCGCTCGATGTAGTGTTGTCTCTATTGGAGATTGGAGATCAACAGGCCACCCAATTTAAATATCACGCAGAGACGCAAAGACGCAGAGTTGAGTAAAAAAGTGTGCGGAACATCTCTGCGGCTCTGCGTGAGAACTTATAGCCTTATCCCTTAATGCTGAAAAACCAATGCATGAGAATCAAATATCTGCTGCGATTGTTGACCGTTCGGTCCATATCCACAAAGTTCTTGGCCCAGGATTATTAGAATCGGTTTACCAAAGAATTCTCGCATACGAGTTACGAGTTACGAAAAATAAAAATGAGTGTCCAAACGGAGGTTCCAATACCCGTTTATTGGAACGGACATCGAATTGATGAAGGTTTTCGGGCGGACATCATCGTCAACGAACTTGTATTGGTTGAATTAAAATCCGTAGAAGAAGTGGCAAAAATGCATCTAAAACAAACGCTGACTTATTTGAAATTAACGGATCTCAAACTTGGGTTGTTGATCAACTTTGGTTCTGTATTGCTAAAGGACGGGATTCATCGAGTTGCCAATGGCATGGAATAATCAACAGTTTTGAACCTTCCAGGTGCACCAAAACACGCAGGATTGAGTAGAAAAATCTCTGCGGCTCTGCGTGAGAATTTTATTCCCTGATTGAAACGATCAGTTCATCGAAAATACTCAAATCGCTCGATGTAGTGTTGTCTCTATTGGAGATTGGGAATCAACAGGCCATCCACTTTTAAGTATCACGCAGAGACGCAAAGACCCGGAGTTGAGTAGAGAAAGTGCGTAAAATCTCTGCGGCTCTGCGTGAGAAATTTTGTGTCGGGCTCTCAGCAAAAGCCCTGATTTCGTTTTACTTGGCGAGCGAATCGCGGATTTCAGTCAACAGTTGAACTTCGGCTGAAGGTGTAGCCTCTTCTTCTGCTTTTTTCATCCATTTTGATGCAATTCGCAAAGCGACAAAGATAACGAAAGCGAGGATGATAAAATCGAGTGTATTTTGAACGAAAGTTCCAATGTTGATTGCTGCCTCGACCATCACTTCTTCCCCGGCCGAATTTTTGATCGCCTCACCCGCTTCATTCAGTTTGGGAGTTTGACCGCCGATTGGAATTCTCCAGGCCGACATATCCGGAACGCCAGCGATTCGAGCCAGCAGCGGTGTGATGATGTTATCCAAAAATGATTTGACGATTGCGGCAACGGCACCACCCATGACAATACCGACTGCCATGTCGATCAAATTACCTTTGAATGCAAACTCTTTGAAATCCTGAATAAAGCTCATCGTTTTTCCTGCTGTTTGTAAACGAGGTGGGAAATTGAAGAGCCGACATGTTATCTAATTTACTTCTTTACAACAGCCATACCGCAGCAAATTCAAGTAAAAATCAAAAGATCTAATCTTTGTTCCGCAACCTGCCCAGCAGCGGCCGAAAGACAGAAACAAGCACTTAAAGAAAAAGCTTAATGGATAAATCCGATGGTCCAGAAATTCATGGCAACAATGATGGCGATACCGATCGAAGCAGCCCTCATAACGCCCAGGTTTTTGCGGAAGATGACCAAGACCAAAGTAATAATCATCAGTTTTACGGCCCACATCCCAAGAGTGGAATGCTCGCTCATGATATACCGAATCCAGGGGTTCAGTTCGGCGGCGACCCCTCGTTGATTCACGAAAGATGATGTCTGAAAACCATCAACTAGGTTTAAGATTACGAACCACAATCCCCAACGGATACCTTCCGATTGTGCAGTCGCTTGTCTGCTTTGGTCCTCGACAAGATCCATCTCTGCTCCTTGTGTTGTTACCAGGAATAGACGGTAGCAGAAAATGCCTCCGTGCTGACAGACCAAAACTTTGCTAATTGACCGACAAATAAGAAATCGACCAATGATTGACGAAGAAATTGCGAAAGAATTACGGCAATTTCCAGCTATCTCAACATCGAGTAGTGCACCCAATCCTAATCTAAATGAAATCGGGCAATCCCTCCGATATTCCAAAAGAACTAGGTCGGTTAGTTGTTATAGGTTCTTGAACCTTTGAATTGTGATCCGCTCGACCATGCACATTCGACCTACCAGAAATCGAAGTCTGGTTTAAAAGAAAGATCAAACAAGAATCCTCAGTGATTGGCCATCAGTGGCGGTTAGGGAGTAGTCCCCGTCCGTACAATCACCAATTCGTTATGAGGAAGAGCTTTTAGCATCAGAGTGCCCGGCCCGAAGGCTTCGAGGTTGTAAACCACACCTTTGTGAACAAAGCTGCTTTCCAGGCTCATGTCAAATTCATCCATTCGAAACGGCTGTTTGGCCACCATCGAAGTGGAAGTGGAACCGGAGTTCAGCATCGCTCGTTGTTCCAGCGCCGGTCGCATTGCCAAGAACTGGCTGGAGGGAACGGGGATCCGCGTCTGTTGATCACGAGGCTTGAGCAAAATCGTAATCCGTTTTCCGTCGACTTCCAAAATAGCAGTTCCCGTTTCTTGACTGCTTTGAACAATTCCCTGAAGGGTAATTTGCGGGAGATTTGGCAGGGGAGTCATTGTTGGCCGAGTGACCGGGTTCCGATTGAGTTGGCGGCTTCTAAGTGATGCCGGGGCGACCTGAGCCCACCAAACCAAAGCGGCATCCTGAATGTCGATTGGTGCATCGGTAAGTTCCTGCAGTTGGTCGACTCGTTTTTTGGCTTCGATGGTCAAACCAGCATCATGCAGTCTTTTGGCAGAATCGAGAAGTTGTTCTCTGTTGGTCACTGTCGACCACCAAACCGTTGCCTCATCCTGAACTTCGATCGGTGCATCCTCTAGAGCCAATAATTCTTCCAGCCGGGCTTGTGCCTTGCTTGTCAGCCCCGCTTCATGGAGCCGCTTGGCGGACTCGAATAATGACTTGGCTAACGGATTGGTTCTTTTTTTAGTCGCTCTTTCAAGAATCGCTTGGCTAGGAATCGTTGGATCACCCAAATCCTGACCAGCAGTAGACGAATTGTTAAAATCTTGAAGATCAAACGTGTTCCCCTGAGCCTGAGTGTTGGTCACTGCAAAAAGGGGAATGCCAAGTCCGAACAGAGTGATGATGAGAATTCGCATGGTAACTACTTTGAACTTCCGACTATAAATTGAACCATCGTAGATGGTTGGTAGGTGAGCTAGTACTTGGATTGTGTTCAATCTAGTTTACTCAGCAACGAAAAATGGAATGGTGGTTTTTCAAAATTGGGTCGAGATAAAATCGAC
>JBCCSJ010000454.1:0-3244 GCA_039200505.1 Planctomycetota bacterium
AACTGCTCGGCGATCTCTTCCCTAATTGGCAGGTATCGGTAGTACACTTCCAGACTCATGGTCGCCATTGCCGTAGCATATACCTTCCCACCATAACCGCCCCAAATTCCATTGGCCGGCCAACTTCCCAAATCAGGTCCGGTTTTATTTTGAAGTGGCAACAGAGTTCCCAGCAGATTCTGGTTCCATTGATCCCACGATGATCCGCCTGCCTGGTACATCGCCAACGTACCGTAATACCAATAGTAGAGGTTGACAATTTTTGGCTGAGGCAAGTCGGATAAAATCCGTTTTTGAGCTGTCTCGATCGTGTGGATCGAAGGCGACTTCATAAGCACGTAACGGCACAACAATGCCTCAGCGGTCATTGTTGTGCTGGGCCCTTCATTCGGTTTATAAGAAGCGAGTCCATTGGCTGGTCCGCGGCAACAAAGTTCGAGGAATCTTTCCATTTGAATAAACGTTTCGTCAGGAATGGACGCACCTCCCAAACGAGCGCTATTGAGTGCCAAGACCTGCCAGCCAAATTGGCTCATGTCGCCTGCATCCCCAGGTTGGTATCTCCACCCGCCATCGCGTTGATTTTGGGAGTTTACTGAGTAATCTACACCTAATTGAACGACCGACAGAAGACGTCGGTCTCCCGTCATTGCCAACGATTCACTGAGTGCGAACAGGGATATGCTATGGCAGTACATTCTCGCGAAAAGCCGTGCCGGACCGGACAGATCTCCATTTGATTTCTGATTTTGAGCAAGGAATTCCAGTGCTCGCTGGACCGTCGTTTTAAATTTGCCTTCAAGATGCGAATGGCCAGCCCCTAGAAATGCCAATGTCGCCAGTCCGGTGATCCCACAATCGGCATTGGCTCCAGCACCCCCACGATTGTGTCCAAACACGTTAGTTTCTCTGCCGCCACCTGAAAGCCGCGAGCTCCAGGATCCGTCACTTTGCTGATTTTGAGAAAGCCAGAGCAGCGCTCGATGAACCGCTTCTTCCGACTCGCGAGAGCCTCCCCGCTGCATTGCTGTCAAATTTCGATTTTTGGAAAGTCGTAGTGAATAGGCCTTGGGAAGTGGCTGCCCATCAGCAATTCGCCGCACCTGCTGTGTTTTCGAAGCCCGCAAGTTTGGTGACTGGCGATTTGATGACAGGCGAGTCAATTGAGTTAATTTAGACGGTGTTTTATTCTCTCGCTGGTTGGTTTTTGGCACCGAAAATTCGCCAAATTCCGACTGGATATCGGTGATCGGCGGATTGAGGAAGTCATTGTCCACCGGATCGTCGACGAGACTGCGACTGGCCGATTCGAAGATGGGTTGGATGGGCTCAGAATCTTCGAATGACTCAAACGATGGACCGAGATCCTGATCCGCAGCTGATTGTCTTCTGGTAACTTCGATTTTCTCAGCTGAAGCCGTTTCATCAATCAATGTGTCATGTGTGAAATCTTCATCTCCGGACAATGCGAGTTCTTTGTGGGCACGTTGATTGTCGATTGGATGATTTTCGATGGCTGGAATGGGAATAGAATCGAGACCAGAATCAACCTCAGTTGCTATCGTTTCAGTCTCATTCAATTGGTCAATGTTCGCCTTCATAGGAGCCAGCGGTTCAACGACAGGCATGGTTTCATTGGGAAGACTGGCGAATTGATCCCACGTCGGCTTGGTTTCGACCGAGAACTCCTGTTCTTCATAGACTGCGAAGTCTTCTTCCATATGAACTTTTATGGGGACCGATTGGGCGACTTCAGGAGGTTGTTGATCAAAAATGAGTCTTGTGCCTGAAGCAAATCCAATCAACAACACATGAGCCACGACGGACAGGATCACGCATTTCCAAACAGGTCGGGAATGCCCCCACCGGGTTAAAGTTAGAATCAGCAATGAAATGGCAAGAATGCCTGAACCTACCAGTAAAAACAAGGGTAGATTGGAAGTGCTGAAAAATTCTGCGGAATCATTAATCCAATTCATACAGATCCCCAATGGGTTCTAACAAGGTAATGAGAATTAGAACCAAGAATCCCGGACAAATTTTTCAGGATTAAAATGTGGAGTCTCACAATCATTGCACATCCTTGCGCGTTTACCGAATTTTTACACCTTGGACCGCAATGTTGAGGACAGAGATTTTGGCTTTTCCGCAGGTTCGAATCACTTCGGCAACGCGTTGATATTTCGCCTCCGCGTCTCCTCGGATCACGACACCAAGCTGTTCATACTGATCTCTTGCTGATGTTAATTCCTGCTCCAATGAAGCGATTGAGATATCGTTGGCATCGAGCGAGATTCGCCCGTCTTCGAACACGTCAATGACTCTCCGCCTCGGTTTTGAAGTGAGAGCCGCTGCTTCGCTGACCGTCGGGACCTGAATTTTTATCTCCCGCTCAGCTTCGTCTAACTCCGAAAATCGAGTTCCGACCATAAAAAAGATAATCAACAAGAACACGATATCGATCATGGGAGTCAAGTTGATGGACGTTTGATCATCTCGCTCAATTTTTAGTGGCATCGTGATACCTTACTTGATAGCCTTCTCGAATTTTTTTAGGTCAAATCATCCGCCAGTCCGGATGGAAGTTGAAAAACGTCTATTTTTAAGCCGCTTTTTTATTCTTCGAACGGGTCGTTGCAGGTTTCGTGTCCAAGGTCTCTGCCGAAATCAGATTGACGACCTTCATTCCCAGAGAGTCGATTTCCATGACGTGTTTGTCGACTCGACTGCTGAATACCATGTACGCGATCAATGCTGGAATGGCGACCGACAACCCGGCGGCCGTGGTTAGCAGTGCTTGGCTGATACCAGTTGCAATCATCGCTTTGGGGTCACCACTGGAATTCCCAACGAACGCGATCGAATCGAATGCCTGGATCATTCCCAGAACGGTTCCGAGCAAACCGAGCAAAGGACAGACGGTTGCCACCCCGTTGATCAATTTCAGATATTTCCGAAGCCGATAAGACGTGCGTTCACCTTCATCCAAAACGGCTTGTTCGATTTCGACGGCAGGTCGCCCCCATCGCATCACTCCAGCCTTAAAGACTTCGGCCATCGCACTTTGGTTACGCTCGCAAATTGTTTCCGCCCCGCTCTGATTTAATTCGCCTTCACGCAACTGTTCCAGAAATTTGTTCGTAAAAGGTGCGGGGATGATCCGACTTTTCCGAAGACTGATAAAACGTTCGAAGATAAAAACAACAAGAATGAACGAGCAAATCCCAATCGGAATCATCAGCGG
>JBCCSJ010000455.1:0-3236 GCA_039200505.1 Planctomycetota bacterium
AAAAAACATCCGCCTCCGGAAAGCAGTGCATAATCTCTTTGACAACCTTTTCCGAACCTGCAATGCAGTTAAACCAATCATGAACGACAGCGACTTTAAGCATGAGACCACCCGTAAAATGAAATTTAAGGCGGGAACCTTGCGAATGATTGGTTAGCATTGAGTCTAAGTTCCAACCGTTCGGATCTTGCCACGGTTGATACGACAAAACCCTGCTTAACGCCAAAACGGCTCATGCAACAGCCCTCAACCCTGACAATCCACGAGGGATTCCCTTTGTCGAAAGGTAGCTTCTGGTGGTTTCTCGGTGACCAAAAAGGGAGAGGGATTGCCCGTCGTTAAAATGGGTGTCTTCGAAAAAGACTGAATTTAATTCAAAGATTTATTCCAAGAATCAATAGGGCGGCGCGAACTACGGCTCATGTTAAAACCGAGTTTGGATCGGTACATCTGAGCTATCTTTGCGATGAAAGTCTGCCAGCAAAAAGGTCCTTTTCCGTGAAAAAATCCGCTTATCTGATCACACTCGTTACGCTTCTCCAAATTATCTTGGGAGGGCGTTACTCCAGCGCACAAATTCAGCAGCAAGATCGCAAGTCAGTTGAAGAGGCACTTGACCAAGCTGGTAGTGAACTTTCTCACGAACTTGAATTGCTGTTTTCTCAACTCGCAGAATCTTCAGAAAAGATGGAGCAGGTTCTGGAGAGCTGGGCTCAGCAAAATGCTGACAAAATCGAAATGTGGCAAGAAAGATACGGCGATCAATGGGATCGTTGGGCCAATCAAATGGCGAACCGGCTCGAAAGGTTATCCGATCGGCAAGAAGATGTCTGGAGCCAGTGGGCACAGGATTTTGAATCGGAATTGAGTCTTTGGGCGGAAGATCTAGAGAAAAATGGCGAAGGATTAACGGCAGACCAGTTTCAAAATTTGGTTGCAAGGAACATTCGAACCTTCAGTCGGATTCCCGCCGGACAATTGGTTGATGAGTTGATGGAACAGGGAGTGGGTGGATTAGCCGATGCACCCTGGGACAGTCTAGGCGAGTTGGACGTTCTTGCTGAGCAGTCGATTGCCGAACCGTTGGCGGAATTGGAGATAGAACTTTCAAATTTGCTTCAGCCCGATGGGCATGCTGCTGAAGCGATGGGCCAAAGTGGGCGGCGGATGATTCGCACTTTGGATCAACTTAGGAAAGACGTCGAACGGACTATTTCAGACGACGAATCCTCGGTTTCTAAAACGACCGAAAGCGATTTGGAAACATCCGAAAAAAGCAATCCAGCAATCCGGTCCCTGAAAGATCTGCTCGATTCTGGGGACATTAGTGAGGATCAAAAAGATAGGATTCGCAATGCTATTTCAGTCCTACGAAATGGTGATCTCAAAAAAGCTGAAGTCCAAAAAACCGAAAAGAAGCTCGAGGAAGTTTCTCCTAGGCAAGATGGAATTCGAAGTAAAATCCGGCAGGAAAAACAAAGACGTTTGTTGGACGAATTCAATGTGGATCTCAAAAAATCAAGTGAGCAATCCCGTAAAGAGCAACTCCAAAAAGAGCAAAAGCAGTTGCGGTGGAAAGTCGAAGCCAAAGATTCCAAGCGGGTCGATGGTCGCAAGCAAGACGCCAATCCAACGTCTCGAAAAAATACAACGACCGATCCATTGAATTTCTTTCGAAACGGAAGAGAACCCCGAAAGTCAGAAAATGGAAGCAAATCAAAGCATCGAAAAAGCGATTCAAAGGGTTCAGGCGGGCAGCCCAATCGCGCAAGCCGCAACGATGAGCTTCAGGAATTAAAGAAAGAAATTGCGGAACTGAAACAGATCATCAAAAAGCTGATGGACGATCAATAGCGTAGTTTGTTCCCAATTGTCGATAGCAGTTTAGTAAACAAAAAACCAGCTAGAGACAAAGCCAGCGAATGACAAAGCCAGCGGAAAAGGGTGCCAGGCTCAGCCTGACTGTGAGAATTGTAAAGTCTCCACCTGACCATTTATCTTGACGACGTCATTGCTTTTTGCTTCAATACAAAGATGAATCGGTACCGTTTATTCATCATCACTATCCTCTCGCTCGCCATCGCAATCCCAGCGTCGGCATTTGGATCTTGCTGTTGTAGTTCGATCCAGGAGAATGCGAGTTGCTGCTGCGTATCGTCGGAAGCTATTTCCTGCTGCTGTGGTCAGGATGGAAATGCCCGAACGAGTGACCAAGGAAGCCCAGCAAATCGTTGCGAATCGAAATGCGATTGTTCCGTTGGAACTCAGGATGCCGTCCTTTTAGAACGACTACAAAACAACGAAGATTGTGGTGGGGCGACTTTTTCCCTGTCGCCCTTTCAGTGGCAACCTCGATCATTGCCATCTCAGCGAGTGATTGAAACCGATCGGCGTTCAATCAGTCACAACCGACGCCAAGCGATGCTATGCGTATGGATAAAATGATTGCCTTACTGAGTTTAGCTTTTCGATAATTCGTTAAATTAACTCGGTTTGGAGATCTTCCATGTTTAAGAAATTATTCCTCTGTGCTGCGCTTATTGGTGCACTTGTTTTGACTCCCTATGCTCTAGGAGCGTTTCAATCATCCGTTAAAGCCGCGCCGTGTCTATGCTGCGGATACGACTGTGAATGCGAAACCTGCGTTTGCGACGCCAATCGTTGCGCGTGCGATGTCGGCGGCGATTGTGCTTGTACACAAACCTGTAGCGATCAATGTTGTTCCAAATAGTTGAAATGATTATTTGATAATTGTTTCATCGGGACGTCCGGAATTGATTTCTTCGGCGTCCCTTTTTTGGTTTAACCTTATTGCGAATGGATGAGAATCAAAAGAGTCAGCCACAGTGTTGTTAAATGGTTATGCCCATCGGCTCGGATATTTTAGTCCTCCAGATCGAAGAGGGATGGCCATTTGAATTGATTCGAATGATTGGTCATCACTAAGGTTCTCTGTTTATCTGTTGTGGATGAAACGACTGGGCCTGATATACGTAAAACGTTGCGATGGCCAAAAACCATTTTCTTTGAAAAATCACCCGCTCGATTGGTAGATGCAGGGCGAGTGCACTACGACATACGTCTGCGGGTGTCGTCATTGTGGGTGGGGATTTTGAGATTCGATTTACTTTCGATCTTTCGGATCGATTCCATCTTCCCATGGTCCAGCCAGTTTCATGTAGTCGGGTTCTTCGAGGGTGCTTCCATAGGAAGATGGAATCGATCCGAAAGATCGA
>JBCCSJ010000456.1:0-3223 GCA_039200505.1 Planctomycetota bacterium
AGTTTAGCTGTGGTGGCGTCGCCGTCATGACCGCGACCCGTTGTAGCTATGAATCGAATCGAACCTTCCAAATTTTCGGCACCGAAGGTTTTGCAGCAGTCGATCTGACAACCAGTAAAGTTACCTTCGTCAAGATCCCAAAGTGGATTCAGAATCGACAGTACGATGTGATCGATACAACTCCCGAACAACAAAACTTCATTCGCGAGGAGCTGTTCACTAAAATCCTGCCCAAATCCGAAGTCGAAGTTCCCAAGGCGAATGCGATCCTGAGTGAACAAACCGATTGGCTCAATGCAATTCGATGCGATTCGCAATGTCGAGTAACCGCCGAACAGGGACGCCAAGCCGTCGAGATCGCAGGCAAAGTCTTGGACGCCATTTCAAGTCATCGCTGGTCCGATGCCGCTGAAACGACGGGTCCCTTTGGCATGATCGGATCGTTCAACGAAAATCCGAGTACGATTCCATTTTCATCAAATGAAATCATCAAAGAAAAAGCGGCCTAGCAGGCCCCTCATATTGACGTGGATTCGTTCACAAATCAGGGCCATCTTTTTTAAATACGGTATTCCGCCGTCTTTACGCCAGGTCCCGATGCCAGTGAGTTGGAGGTTAACCCGACTTTTTCCTTAGTACTCGCGAAACATTTATTTACCGGCTTGCTTAGTGAATTACCGACAAAAATGAATTTTCTGTGACGCTATCTGGTCACTTAATTCGTGGCGAGTCCTTAGGGTAACAGAGAGAATTCTGCGTCGGGGGACCCAGCGGGGACCAACTTTTGATCGGTGTTTATCGGCAGTCGCATTCTGCCGCTCATTTAGTGGATATTGCCAAAAACCCTTCGTGTTCAAAATATTTCTGGCAGGTTTCTCTAGATAAAACCGTCCGAACCGACATTCCCGATTCAAATTTTCGCTTGTCGCATGACACCGCCGAAACTTTTCAATATCCGCCCGGTTCCATGTATCAGACGAATAAGTCCGAGAGCGACATCCTTCCGATGCGTCTAAAAATCTAATAACGGCAACACCCGTTCGTGTTGTCCAAGCCCACTGGCGTGTTATGAAAAACCAAGATAATTTCTGCGGTACCGCTGCGCCCTGGGCGTGGTTCAGATCAGTCTCAAGAGCAAAATTAATTTACGGGTTGGCAACCGCATTTATAGCCGGATTTTCGTTTTACGATGCCTATCTTGTATATAAGTATCGAATTGTCATCAATGAACAGAATGAATTCTGTAAATGGCTCATCGAGTTAGAACCGCAACACGTTTCTGTTTTTATTGCAGCCAAATTGTTAGGTACGTTGTGCGTGGTTTTGGCATTGTTGCTTCTAGGACGGTATTGGAATCGAGTCGGCACAATTGCCACGGCTGCCTTGGTCATGTTCCAGATCGGCTTGGGGTGTTATCTCCATTTTTCGGAACCGGTCAAAAAGCAACAGCAGATTTATGCCTACGCCTCTGGATATGTTCCTGAAGTTGGACCTGCTCCATGGTTATTGGAACGAGACGTTTATTCTGAAAAAACGTCAGTTGAATCTAACGATCCCCCTCACCCATTCATGCGGAATCGTCGACGGGCTCGCTCAGTGCGTAATGGACGTCAATTCAGGCGTGGAGCTCTGGCAAATAACCGTCGGCTACGTCCTCACAACATGGATCCGGAACCTATCGTTCAGTCATCTTCCAATTGAGAAGTCGACCGAAGAAATTGATTATCAGGTGCAAGTTCACCCACCAACACGTCCTTAGATTGGACATTCACTATTGCCCGCTCCACGACCAACTCGGCCAAATTTTAGGGCCAAATCAGAAGCCAGAAGCCCGAATGACGGCGATAGAATTCTAGCCTGATCCCAGAATCCGAAATCTTGAATGCTGGTCGAACTACGCGAGGTCCCTATCCTCGAAAAACACCAACGCGACTAACAAAGCGAGTGCCCCATATAACACCGTGTAGGTCAGTGACCAACCGATATATGCCGTGGGTACCATCGAATTCGAACTGATTGCCGCCTGCACATCATAGTGATCCAGCACCGGGAAAACGATTGCAACCAATTGCCCAAATACCACGACCGGTTCAAACGCAGTCAGCGAAGACTGCACTAACAGCGGAGTTAAGTGTCCGAGCACGTAAATTGAAAAGCAGATCAAAAAGTTGGCCAGAATTCCCATACGCGTCGAAATCGCAACAGAAATGGCGACAAACACTAACACTTCCAACAGACACAAAAATAGCCCCGGAGCGATGTGAATGGCTTCTCGGAAGCAGACGTCCCACTCGCATAATCCCTTGGAAGCTTCCTGGTAGTCATAAATCTGTTTGTAGGCAGTCCACAGGATAAACCAGGAACCAAGAATCAGAAAAACCACACTGATAGCCAATGAGATCCCACCAAATTTACCGAGAATAAATTGGCGACGTCCGACAGGCTTAGACAGGACTGTGAGTGCGGTTCGCCCTTCGATTTCTTCAGCGACCGACTTGCTGGCTGCCCAAATGGCAAAGAAAATCGCCAATACTCGGATCAAGGTGAGCCCTGAATCCTTGTACATCTTGATATCTTCGCCAAACGTATTGTAAGGAACGTAGATCGTTCCCATGATGAACAGGATCCCTAAACCGATAACCAGCGGAAACAGCGGCTGTCCGATTTCTGTCTTAAACGTCGCGTGAGCGATCGAGTGAGTTTTAGGGAACAGCACGGCTAACACCATATAAAACACATAGATCGCCAAAGTCATTGCCATTACCACCGGGATCGCCCCTACTTCGGGATACGTCGGAGTCGTGACCCAACTCAATTCCAAATTAGCCGGGGTTCGCCCCTGGTTTCGAACGTATAAAACCTCGATGAAGTCGGCCGGGAAAAGTCCCCGTCCGTCTTTTCGCTGGCGGTAAAAATAGGGTTCCTCTTTGGGAAGGATTTCGATAATCAGATTGGCGTTGGGGACCGTTGTGATGGGTCGGGAACAAACTTCGACCTTTTGATCCGACTTCAGAAACATCGTGCTCAATTCCGTCCCGTCAATGTAAACGGGCACTTCATAGCCATCAAACGGACTCCCGTCATCGCTTTTGGGGCTAGGTTGAACGACGATAGGATCGGCACGGAACCGATGGACGTTTTCGCCGTCGGCTGCAAATGTGCCGGTATAAGGCCAACGCTGCAGCGATTGAACAAACTCCATCGGCTTATCGACAAATTTTAT
>JBCCSJ010000457.1:0-3203 GCA_039200505.1 Planctomycetota bacterium
GCTCGCCGACTGCGGTGACATGTAAACCTATGATGGAGTCGAATTCCATCTTTATTTACGAAATTTGTGTCAGCTTGGATACTCGGCCGGTTTGGACCCATTCGGCGACAAAGATATCACCTGCTTGATCGAAGCAGGCGTCGTGCGGGTGAACAAACTGACCATCAAGCCACTTATCCGGTTGCCCACGCAAGTTCTTGACCTCATCCAACCTTTCTGATGCCGCACCTAAACGGGCGATGACCTGATTATTTTCATCCATCAACGTCAAACGAGCTTTGAGTTCTGGAACCAACATTAGATTCTGATACGTGTCAATATTGGCCGGTAACCCAAAACCGGAAATCGTACTTTGGTACTTCCCATCGATGTCAAAAATCTGCAATGTGTTGTGCGCTCGATCCGTAACTACAATTGTCGGCTCTTTTCCCGGCCGGTTATCAACCCAAAGCCCATGCGATGTTTTGAAGGTGCCTTCTCCCTCACCGGCTCCTCCGAAGCAACTTACCCAATTGGCATCTTTGTCAAATCGATGGATAAAAAATGATCCGTAACCGTCAGCAAGCAAAAATCCACCGTCGTCCAGGAAAGCAAAATTGGTTGGTAGGAATCCCTTTCGGCTCCAATTTCGTTTAGTCGATACATCCTCGCCATCGTCGTAAACACCCGATTCAACCGGCGCTTTTTGATACCAAACGATTTCACCCATTAATGTCAATTTGGCAAAAGATTTGACCTGTTGGTACGCGGCAACGTAGAGGAATTCTTCGTTCCCTTCTTTCCTTACTTCGATCCCGTGCCCGCCTCCCTGAAATTGGCTCCCAAACGCGTAGCGAAATTTGCCATCGGGTCCGAACACGAAAATCGATGGATGGCTTTTCTGCTGACTTCTGCCTTCATGAATCACATAAAGATTATTGTTCGAATCCACAGCTACATTGTGCGTTGTTTGCCAACGAAACTGAGCGGGAAGTTGTGCCCAGTCGTGTTCCACGCGATAACGGAAATCACCTTCTCCGATGATCGTTTCCTTCCGAAAGAGTGGATCCGTGCGGCGGGGGATCAACAGAGTAGGAATCGCGGCTCCTGCCAAGCAGGTTGAACTGGATCGAAGGAACTGACGGCGATTGGGAGAATTCATTGATTTACCTGAATAGGAAGGGGTTCCCTCATTGTAAAACAGATTTGGTCCGGCGGCAGGGTATTGGAAAGCCTTATCCAGATCGACGAACGTGAAATTCTCAAGTGCAGACCCGAAAAGGCTGAGATGACTTTAGCCGGGCCTGGTTTTTACCGTCCCGCAATCCGTGGTTCACCCGCGGGTTACACGACGTCACGGCCATCTGTGGCAGGAAAAAATCGGCTCCGAGGATGAAAGTTGGAATTCGCCCGGATCCTACAACAAAGATCAACATCAGACCCAGAAACAGATTCTTATTCGTGGCGGAGGGCTTCAATCGGATCCAACTTCGCAGCTCGAACCGCAGGATACAGACCAAAGATGACTCCGACAGCGACCGCGATTCCAAATGCCAGCGGTATCGACATCGGCACAATGATCGGCGTCATATCTCGGACTGAATCGGGAAGATTTTGGACCACACTGGGAAACCACTGCGTTGCTAAAAGTCGAGTACCATCCACAATCCAAGGACAGGCCAGGCCGCCGACGATTCCGGTCAAGCCTCCGACAACCGAAAGTACGATCGTTTCCACCAAGAACTGGCGAACAATGTCTTGGCGATTAGCTCCCAACGCTCTTCGAATCCCGATTTCGCGAGTTCGTTCGGTCACAGTCGCCAGCATGATGTTCATGATTCCAATCCCGCCAACGACCAATGAGATCGCTGCAATGAGGCCCATGAAAGCCATGAACATCAACCGGGTCGTCCGAGCCTGTTCGAGCAATTCGAGCGGAGTCACCAATGCGAAATCCCGTTCTTTATGTCGGGCAGACATAATTGTTTCGATGGCATTGGCGGTCGGAAGGACTTGGTCCATCGATTGAACCCGGAATGTCACCTGACTGATCTGAACTACCTCATTGGTCCTGGTGCCGGCGCTTCTTTCCATTGTCCAATCACCAATCCTCCGCCAGAAAGTCGTGATTGGAGCATAAACATCGTCGGTAAAATCCTGAGCCTCTAATGAGTTCCCGACCGCTGCTCGCATCCCTCGAGGTTTCATGACCCCGACAACGCGATAAGGCGTGCTGCGGATGCGGATGACAATCCCGAGACAGGACTGAATCGGCCGCAATGATTTGGCGACTTCGTAGGAGAGTACGCAAACGTTATCTTCGTTGACAACATCGGCGGTTTCGATAAACCGACCCTCATGAAGTTGCATCGCCATCACTTCGTCGTATTCCGGCGTGCATCCGATAAAGTGGATCTGTCGATCCGTATCCCCGTAGTACAATTCGCGGACAGCATCGCGGATACGAAGTGCTTGATCAATCGAAGGAACGGTCTTGCTCAAGACATCAAAGTCATCCCGTGTGACTCCATAAAATGCCATTGACTCAAGCGACAGTTCTTCGGTGACCGGTTTGACGCTGCGCAAGATAATGTTGTTTGTCCCGAGTTCTTCGATCTGTTTTTGAACTTGATTGCTGATACCTTCGCCGATGGCTAACAACCACACGACACTTGCGATACCGATAAAGATACCCAAGATCGTGAGCCCACTACGCATTGGGTGGAGGGCAAGGCTTTTGACGCCTGCTTTCCATATACTTGGGCGAAACAAATTCATGAAGCCGGAAACTCTACTTTGTCCCGGTAATTGTCCGCATCAACCAGAACGGTGTCGCCAGGTTCGAGCCCTTCATTGATAATGGCAAACTTTTCGTTATTTGACCCAACAGCCACAGCCTTGGCTGCGTAGCCCGCCGACGTTTTGCAGATTACATAGTAAGATTCTTTGTGCATTACCAAACTGGATACGGGGCATTGAATGACGTCCTGATAACGTTCGACAAAGATTTCGACTTTGGCCCGTAGACCGCTACGAATCAGCGGATCCTTTTCTACGATATCGATAAACACTTCATATTCGATGGGAGCCTGATAATATCTTCGCGGCAGTGGATAAGGGCTGACACGTCGCACTCGTCCTTTGATCGGTTTTTCAGGAGCGGTGTCAACGCGAACATCGACCAATTGACCTTCTTCAACCTTGTTAATTTTTGAGTCGTTTAC
>JBCCSJ010000458.1:0-3202 GCA_039200505.1 Planctomycetota bacterium
CGAACAAGTTCTCGAACAAGACGCCCCAACAGCCGAAGCGATGCTGTTTCACGGGATGGCCCAATTTCGGCTTGGCAAACACGCCGATGCCACGGAAACCTGGAAGAAGCTTCAAAACGATTTCCCTAAAAATCCTTTGGCCTGGAAAGCAGCAGCCGAAGCAGAAGGGTTCGGTCCCTTTGTACGTGGTTTCGAAGTTTATACGCCGTTGGATGTGGATTATTCTTCCCAAGAAATTGCAAAAGGAACCTCGGCTATCAGTGGGACTTTTACGGAATCCCAATTATGGAACCGAGGCTTATCGTTTATTCTCGGGATGCAAGGCGAAGATGGAAGTTTTCGGGATTCGGACTACGATTTCGGAGGTACAGACAGTCTTCCAAACGTGCATGTTGCAGTCACATCAATCGCGGGAATGGCGTTGTGCCGCAGCGTCAAAGAAAAACGACTGCCAGAATCGTTCCAACAGCGTCAATGGTCGGCGATCTATCGTGCCGCAAAATTTGTGGCCGACATGAAGAATATCAATCGAGCGGATCGAGATGAAATCTTATGGGCCTATGCCTACCGTTTAAGATTTTTGTTGGAAGTCGAAAACCTGCTGATGGACGTCCCAAAAGTCGACGACCAGTTTTCGACCTGGCTTCGGCCTCAGATTCAGTCTGCTGTCGAAACGCTCGAACAGGTTCAATCGAAACGGGGTAGTTGGTATCACGAATACAACAATCCTTTTGTGACTGCCACTGCTTTAATCAGTCTGAAACGAGCCACCGAATCCGGCTATCAAGTCGATCAAGCTAGAATCGAACGTGGGTTAATTTCGCTTCAGGGGGATCGGATGGCCAACGGAGCTTATCCTTATTCGACCCGAGCTAACGCTCCACCCAATCCAGGCACCCAACGTGACATTGCCGCTTCGGCCGGACGAATGCCACTCTGTGAACTCGGTCTTTTTTGCTGGCAAAAATCAAGCGAAGCCGATTTGACAGAAGCTATTGAAAAGAGTCTGGGGCTTCAGGAAAATTTGAACGTCGCACTCAAATACGATGATCATACGTCTAGTCTCGCCTATGGCGGTTTCTTTTTTTGGTATGACATGCGAGCCAGAAGTGAGGCAATCAAATCGTTAACTCAAAATGAAACTGTAGCGAGATTTCAGAAACAGCAAAAGGATATCATTTTAAGCTTGCCCGAGATCGACGGTTGCTTCGTCGATTCTCATGAAATCGGCCGAGTTTACGGAACCGCAATGGCTCTGATATGCCTATCTGATTGTCGAGTCAGATAAGTTGCAGCTGTCGAAAGTTGTTTTTACGCCTTTGTTATTTTTACGTTTTTGTTAACGTTAATGCGATTTCTTATTTAGCCTGCCGGCTGATATTTTCCACTGGTTACCGAACGCGATTGAAGCTCACAAATTTCGATCGCGTCACGGGCCAATCGCCCGCCAAGAATCTCGGAGGACTGGTCTTGCTCGAGGCAATGGACCACTTCCTTGATTTCCCGAACAAAAGCCAACACTGGATCGCCATCACCCAATTCCGGACGAGTCACTGACCCATCAGCGTTGAGTATTTTTAGCGGCATCATTTCCGGCGTGTCGGAGAATCCCTGAAAATCAAACTGAAGAGTCCCGTTTTCAAGATGAATTTCAAAACCATGAGTAAAAGGTCTGCCCTGCTGATTGATCACGCCGGTCGTTGAATGAACAACGACTTCGGGGTCATCGAATTTAAAAAGAGAATGGCAATAATCAACAACCCCGTTTCTATGCCGCCCCGCGCTGAAAACTCCCAACGGCATCCCAAAAAGCAATCGAATAAAATGGGCATCATGAACATGCAGGTCGAATAGCGGACCGCCGATCACATCGGGATCGTAGAACTTGGGAAGCCATTGCGGATCTGATATGACTCGCCGAAAAGAGCCACCGATTAGCTTCCCGAATTCACCTGATTTGATTTTGTCAAATGCAAACTGAAACTCGGTAAAAAAAGGCAGCACCTGACCGACAAACAATCGTACCTGATTCGAGGAAGCTGAATCCACTGCCCGATCACACTGGTCGAGTTTCAGGGCCAGCGGTTTTTCGCATAACACATGATTACCCGAAGATGTTGCTGCAACGATTGCGTCCGCATGCAGTGCCGGTGGCAAGCAAACATCGACAAGATCAATTTCAATCGCAGGGTCAGCCAGCATTTGATCAAGACTTCCGTAGACTGCGATCCCATCGAGACAAACTTTTTCTCCAGGTGGCCCAAAATTTCCCTGGATTGATGTCCAATCACCCGCCTGACGATCAGGTTCGGGCGTTGCAATGGCGACCACTTTGACGTTTGGAATTTGTTGGTAGGCCAGCCAGTGAATCCATCCCATAAATCCGATTCCCGCAATCGCTACTTTTTGCATTGAAATTTTGCCTTACAAAAATTTGGTTGCTACCAATCGAACACTACGTTCGTATGATCTGGTGTACAATTCGCGTTGTAAAGGCTGAATCGTTTTGCCCTATCCAGTCTCAAAATGAATCTGAAAAACTGAAAATCGCCCGAAAAGGATCGCGATATGCCTGTTGAAATGCAACTTGCTCGAATCATTATTAGCGAAATCAACGAACATCAGGTTGTTTTTCTGAAAGAAGTCGATGGAGAGCGGCAGTTTCCAATTTTGATTGGAATTTTTGAAGCGACCAGCATCGACAGACGCGTTAAATCATTCGAACGATCACGTCCGCTAACTCATGATTTATTGGTGGGTGTCGTTGAGTCGATGGGAGGCGAACTGGACAGCGTTGTCATCAACGAATTGGTCGACCACACCTACTATGCCAACTTAAGAATCCGATACGAAGGCGAATTGATTGAAATTGACGCGAGGCCGTCGGACGCGATTGCCGTCGCCGTCACCTGCGACCCGCACCTGCCAATTTATGTGGACGAAGACGTTTTAGAGGAAGCAATTTCATCGGGCGAATGATGGCTTTCAACCCTGTTTGGCTTAACCTCTGTTCGACCGTGAATTCTTTTAAATTCCCTTCGAAATTCCGATTCTGCGTCCTCCCGAACTTCATAAACGCAAACTCAAAACGAAAAGAGGGCAACGCAGACATTGCCCCGTGATTCAGTTTGATCGTTTGAACCACTTACATTTCGGTGAGTTCTATTTGCGTAACTTTGGCGGTATCGCATCTTTGTGAACG
>JBCCSJ010000459.1:0-3201 GCA_039200505.1 Planctomycetota bacterium
AATCGCATATATTGTCCAAAAAGAAAGCTGATTTCCCGGGCACCAACACCAATGTCGCCGGCCGGAACGTCTACGTCTTCACCGATGTGTCGGTGCAGTTCAGTCATCATCGAATGGCAAAATCGCATGACTTCGCGATCACTTTTTCCCTTGGGATTAAAATTCGAACCACCTTTTGCCCCGCCCATTGGCAAACCAGTTAGGCTATTTTTAAAAATCTGTTCGAATCCTAAAAATTTGAGGATGCTCTGGTTCACGGATGGATCAAATCGTAAGCCACCTTTGTAGGGCCCGATCGCGTGGTTAAATTGAACTCGCCACCCTCGATTGGCTCGAATCTGTCCGTCATCGGTTTCCCAGGAAACACGAAACGACACAATCCGATCGGGCTCGGTCAGCCTTTCCAAGATTTGTGCCTCTCGATATTTCGAATTGTCCAGATAAACAGGCATGACCGAAGTAATCACCTCTTCGACTGCCTGGTGAAACGTTTCCTCGTTGGGATTACGCTTCCTCAAACCTTCCATGAACTTTTCTATCTCTTGTTTGGCTTCCATTGGTTCTTTCTAGGCCACACTTGGGTTTTGAGCGTTTAATACAGAGAATGTAACATGTACAGGCGGATCAATCGCCTGTTGGATTGCCTGTGTAGTTGAAATCGGAACGATATCAAAAAGTTGTTTTGCCGATTGACTACGCACCAAAGTAGGGTTCCTAAGTCCGTCAATGATCGCTCGTCCAATGGCCGCCGTTTCTGGTGTAATCCAACGCAACCAGCACGCGGAAAGCTTGGGGGAAAGGATTCGCATTTCATTTCCCTTCAGTCGGCTTAGTCGCTTCAACACGAAAACAGAATTTAGATTCCTCACCAATTAGCAAATCGCGGACCAACCCGCACTCAGAATTAGACACAAATCGCTTGCGAATTTTAGCCAAGCTGGCTTATGCATGAAATCAATGGCTTTTCTACCAACCGAGCAAAATCACCTTACAAGTTTTCTTAATCATCCCAAAATTTAAGACGGTCGGATGGTTATAGAAACACCAGCTTGGTGGGCATCCCGTCATGAGAAAATTCGACCACGACCTACCGCAACTCTTTTTTCAGGCACCCTTTCTGGCGTTTCATTGCCCTGAAACACCGGAAAACAAAAGCAAAATATTTTTGGCACGATCGTTGCGTCAGTTGTCATCCGTCAAAACAAATTTTTACTCAGTGGAGATTTAATATGTTAAGCCTTGCTATCACTCTCTTCATCCTGGCTGTCGTTGCAGGTGTTTTCGGATTTTCTGGACTTGCCGGTGGCTTGGCGGGAATTGCTCAAATCTGTTTCTTCGTATTCATCGTGCTGTTCTTGTTGAGTGCTGTTTCGTCTGCCTTGCGAGGACGGGCTCCCCTGTAATCCGGACATGATTTTCGATCAAGATCCACAGAGCATTTCTGTTTAACAATTTGAAAGAAAGGGATTCGACTTATGTCTATTAAATCTGCTGAAACCATTCAAAATATGACAGACGAAAATGTCGGGCACGTTCAAGAGTTAATCCGAGGCCTCCGTGATAGTATTGAATACCATCATGAAGCCGCTGAGAAAGTCGAGGACGATAATGTGAAACAGCTATTCACGGAAATCGTTAACGAAAGAAAGACCATTGTTGACACGCTAAGTGGGATGGTGGCGATGAATGATGAAAGCCCGGTCGATGACGGTTCGTGGTTAGGCACAATGCGAAAATGCTGGACAACGTTCCGAGCCGGATTAAATGCTGGTGATCCAACCGTCATTTTGATCGAAGCCGAGCGGGCGGAAGATACGATCATGGCAAAATTTAAATCCGTTTTGCCGAAAGCGGCCGGAAGTCAGATCAATGACGTTCTGCTGCAATATTTCGAAAAAGTGAAGTCGGGTCACGACCGAGTCTTGGCTTTACGGAATGCTTATCAAGCAGCCTAATGCCGATAGGCGAGAAAATGATTTTCAAAAACGCGAGCTATTATGCTCGCGTTTTTTTTGTTTAATGACTGGGGGAATAACGACTCATTTGACTTACACTGGAACGTTTTGGTTTCTTCCGATTTTAAACGCTGCAAGACCTGAGGCTTTAACTGCAATGCTAATTCTTTTCAGGATCAGACGCTGTTTTCGAATTAGGCTTGGTTTCGGAATTCTTGGAGGATTGCGATCCCGATAAGGCTTTTACTTTAGATGCAGATGGATGGTTAGAATCCACGCCGCGTTCTTTTGCATCTTCGACACCTTCTTCGACAATTTGAGCCGCATCATCCTCATCGTTAGCCTCTGGGCGAGGCTCGACCCCTTTTTCGATAGATTCAATCGACACGGATGCACTCACCGCAAAGTGATCTGATCCAGTAATTCGCATTCGCGAAAGCTGTCGGACTGCAAAGTCCTTTGACAGGAGAACATGATCAATTGGACATCGACATGGTGGATATTGGGCCACAAAAGTTCCCATGAAACTCCGACCGATGCGTGGATCAAGAAGTCCGCTGGTGCGTTTGAATAGGCGAGTCGTGTGTGACCAAGCAACGTCGTTAAAATCTCCGGCTACGACCCACGGTTCGTCGGTGCGTTCAGCAATTAATTTGGCGACCAGAATTAATTCAGCATCGCGTACCCTGCTATCCCTTCGTTTATCGTCGGTTGAATCGAGCAAACCGGGCGGGGTAGGGTGAACGCCAACAAAGTTGATGGCCCGACCTTGGGGTGAAACCAATTTGGTCCACAAACTCGCTCTTCGATTGGAGATCAAAAACTTGGTCTGATTCTCCTGTAATTCAAGCTGACTCCAGATTGCGATCCCCAAACCTTCTCCACGGACATACTCGTAATGGTGAGCATAACTGTCTCTGATTTGAGATAGTTCTTTCATCCATGGTTCATTAAGTTCAATCAGTAGTAAAACGTCCGCATCGACACTTTGTAAATCCTGAATTACTGCCGAAGCCGATTGATGGTTCTCGTAATCCAGATTAGCAACCACGAAGTTAATTTCTAAGCCATCGCGATTGACGACACTATCGGGGATCTCTTTGGGCCAAATGGGGCTGAATCGAATGATGTGTGACGATTGCCAAAAAAACGCTGCTGCAAGCAAGGTCATCCAGATCATCGGTTCCGAGAAAATCGGTTTTTGACCAGAAGTTTTCACAACCGCAAAGGCGGCAATTGACATTGC
>JBCCSJ010000460.1:0-3194 GCA_039200505.1 Planctomycetota bacterium
GAAACGGACCAATCGTTTCGATCGATCCTTGGTTGATAATTTCAACCTCCTCAATTCCGTCAAGATTCCATTCGGTGGGTTCAGCGACTTGTTGATCTGGAACTTCTTCCAGTACCCGAGGCCTTCGAAAAGGTGACATGGTGCCAGGCTTGGGAACGTCGAAGGAAACCATGTCTCCGGGAGTGATCAAAGAAGATACCAGCGTATTCTGGCTGACCGGCACCCACATCACGACCTCTCCCGGTTGTAGATTCAATTCCAGCGGCGGAGCTTTTAATTCTTGCCGAAGGATGACGTCCCCACTTCGGTAAGGCCGCACAACAGACATTCCCACAACGGTATCCAGATCTCGAAAATAAACAGCCGATTGTTCTAGCGATTTCGAGTTGTTAAACGGGACGTTAAGTTCAGCAAAATGATGATCCTTAAACACATCTCCTTCTTTCAGAGTCACTCCTTCGGCAATCGCCAAAAACGAAATCATCTCGATTTCATTTGTCTTCCTTTCCAGATATTGCCAATTCAAAACCCCGGCAACCATCGCCAATGTGATCGCGACTAAAAGTCCCACCCAGTTGTTCATTGCTGTCGATCCACCTGACTTTAAAGTCGTCATCGTAGCAGGTTGTTTATTCATCGTATTTCCAATCTACGGACGCGCAGGAGCTAAAGAAATCAGACCGCCGGTTTCATTATGATTGACGCAAAGGTGAACTTGAATCCCGCGAATGTTGGATGCATCGGTTCCCGAATAATTTACCATCCAGTTGCCCTGCCTTTCGTGCCAAGGTTCGCTGGAAATCAAATCGTATTTTTCGGCCCATTGATCAAAATGTCGTTTGCAATCATCAATCTCGCCACCTCGAAAACCTGTTAACTGATACCCTCGGGGGTCAGAAAATGTGATCGTCCGCTTCGCACCGACGGGAATCAACGAACTGTCATCGAATGCTCCGGGCCCTTTTCTTCCGTTTTTGACCGTGAAAACCCTCCAGCGATTTTGATCCATCGAAAATGCCAAACTCCACGTTGTAACACGTGATTGGCTTGGCATTTCTACTGATTTTAATTCGACGGGGTCCTTGCCAATCGAGACTCCGACGACTTGCGAAAGACCGTTGGATCGGTTTACTTGATAAATAGCCCACTGACCCACTTTTTCTTTGATAGGTTCTATACTGGCGATCGAATCAAGTAATTGCCTTTCTTTGTCAGTCGCTGGATGCAAACTTGATGTTTCCGATTCCAGAATACTTTCGCAGGCTTGGATCATAAAACGTGTCGCGATTTCGGCAGGACCCGAAATTTCCGCTCTTTCAAGACTGAGAGTCGAATTGCCAAAATTGAGGGAGCAGGATTCCAATTGTGGCCAATGCCCAACCATATCAGATATCGACGACTTTGGGGGCAGACTTTCGCCACGGTAAAGACTGACCAGATTCAACCCGAGATACAAAGTGCAAGCCAGCACGACCAAAGTCGACACAGAATTGTAGATCCAACGCCATACTGCACCTCGCGATGCTGAAGGCTTGGCCGCATCGGAAGTTAAAGCCTGCTCTAAATTTGTTGGTTGTCGATCGATTTTCATCCCCGGTGAAAATGCCCATTCGTTGCCCATTTCTGATAGGCGTGCTAATTTGGCCCGCGTTGAGAACCCCTCTCTTGTTCTCGCTGTTGGATTCGTCGAATGCGGATCTCTGACATACGACTCACAAAGTCTCTTAGGCGGTCAATTCTCCCCTGGATCGCGTCCCGTTCAGCATCACTGGTAGCCCGCCCAAGATCGTAATTCAAAATGTTGATGAATTTGTTACCCGCCGCTTCCGGGACGTAGAGCACTTGGTCACTGGCCGGTTCCACATTGTTTTGGATGACGACCTGATGATCTCGCGATTCAAAATTCGAATTGATTCTTGGATGCAAATCTCGATATCGAGCAAACCTCGAATAGTAGGTCGAACTTTGATCCAGAAAAAGGCACAGCGGGTCACGCGTAAATGCGACTTGAGAAACAGCGTTGGAATACCCTGGGTCCTCTTCTATAAAATCGAGTTCAATCTCGTACAGAATTGGAATTCGCCGTGTTCTGTTTCCAATCCCCATCTCGCCAAAACGAAACAAGTTACTCACAACATCAAAACTTGTGTCAAAATCGACCGCGCCTAATTGAGGTAAGATTTCGGGCTGTAACAAAATGTCGGTGGTTCCCCGGTCTACTGACCTCGCGAGATTCAACAATTCGCTGTTGACGTTCATTTGTGGGATAGGTCCTCGAATGATGGCTGATTGAACTACTTCATCATTCGCAATAGAAAACAGATCATCACCAAAACCATCAAAGGCATTTACAACTTCCTGCCGACCTGAACCATCATCAAATTTATCGGGCCTGGCGACTGTCCATTCCGGATTCACAATGTTGCGATTGCTGTTGAATGCTCCCGAGTGGGGAGACCGGTTTCGGAAAGTGACGTCTCTGGCCATTGTTTCTGTCCGAATTTTCCAACATGCGTTGAATCCATAAGAAATGATCAACGCCATGAATAGCATCAAGAATGGCAGCACCAATGTCATCTCCACCGGTGCCAATCCGTACCGCCGACGCTGACGAGTTAAGCCAAAATCAGTGTGAATTGAGTTGTTGAAAATCTTCAACACCGATTCCTCTCAAATTGGGAGTTGAAAAAGGAAGATTGGGCGGGTCCGTTTGAGCGATGCCAAGAATCGCTTCAGCCGTAGCCGGAACCAGCTTGATGGACCAATTTTGATTCATCAAATCGCGATGCTGAGGCCCGCCAAAACGAATAAAAGGATGATCATAGTCCGGTGGCAACCGGGTCAAGTCTTCCATGATTCTTCGACGGGGTATGAACATCTGTGCCTGAGCAAAACCCACGCTGTCTGAATCTAACGGATTTGTGAACAATCCAGGCATGTTTTCGTCCATCTGAGCCCAGTAGGCGACACCGATATACATAAAATCGTCTTCAAGATACGTTTGCTGATCCGATTCCTGAAACGTCTCTCGTCGGATCTGATAAACCAGATTGGAGTTTGGATATTCGATGGTTAAGAGGTCATTCAAATAGGTTCGAGTGAATCCTCGCCAAAGATTGGCAAACTGACTCATTTTCGCGAATCCGATGATGGGATCAGACGGCCCATAAATCGGATCGTCAAAACGCCTTAGC
>JBCCSJ010000461.1:0-3172 GCA_039200505.1 Planctomycetota bacterium
CCGCGATGGCACAACCTTGGGCAAAAGACGAATCTCAATTTTTTAAAATCAACGTGGAAGGAACACGTTTGGTTTTACAGTCCGCACTGGATGCGAAAATCAATCGAGTCGTTTTTGTTTCGACTGCTGGGGTTTTCGGACCATCTGGGCATGACGATGCTATTACAGAAGCGAGTCCGATGCCGACCCAGCTTGGAACCAGTTACGAACAATCCAAACGAGAGTGTGAATCGGTCGTCCAGAAGTACCAAAATCGAGGGCTTGATGTCTTGTCAGTCTATCCGACCCGTGTGTTTGGTCCAGGACGTTTGAGTTCTAGCAACTCAATCACCAAAGTCATCAAACAGGTTGCTGATAAGAGCTGGAAGTTCATTCCAGGCGATGGGAGCGCGATAGGCAATTATGTTTTCGTCGATGACTTGGTAGATGGGTTGATGCAGTGCTTCCTGAATCCAAGTCCAAGTCCAAAATATTTATTGGGGGGTGAAAACCTCAACTTCCACGATTTTTTTGAAGCCATTCAATCGGCAGTTGGTGATCATAGAAAACTGATTCGAATTCCCTATTGGGTGATTCGAGCAAAAGCTTATTGGGAAATGACGAAGACGTTTTTCACGAAACGCCCGCCTGAGATCACTCCAGCTTTTGTCACAAAGTACTCGCGAGACTACAAAATCGATTGCAGCCGAGCGATCCAAGAACTTGATTATCGTCCGCGAAATTTTGCAGATGGACTTCGCAGAACCGTGGACTGGCTGAATAGTCGCAACTGACTTTTTGAAGATGTTGAAGCGACACTCTGTTGGGTCGCGTAGTTGTTGGAATGTTGGCTCCATTCGACATGCCAAACTGACTGTGGTTAGTGCGAAAGGGACGGATAATTTGTGGCTACGGTTGCCAAACCGTGGATTGAGAAATCGAATTGAGCGCAACGGTTCAACGAGGCGACAGAATTTGTGCGAGTGATCGTTTCTGCCGTCCCTTCAGGACTCGCCAAGGGTTTGGGTATCACAATCCCCTTGGGCTTACGCCCAAGGCTTTAGTATGTCGCCACTTCGTGGCGGGAGCTGATCTTACTTGAACCCCTGACAGACAAAACCTGATCTCGGTATTGAATTGATGTAAACGGGTGGCTTCAACCCATAACTTATTGCTCGGCTAGACGGATGTTTTCAATCCGGGGCAGTGTCGAACCCGGATCGAAAAAATCCGTGGTGTGGAAGAAATGGTCGGGCAAGTCTGACCTACTGGATTGAGAACTCCAATTGAATTTGTCGAATACTTCGTGCCTGCGACAAGGACGTGGTTATCCCAACCCAAGGTAAGTGATAAATTAATGCCAAAAATTAGTTAATGGAGGAAAAATTGAAGCTGGAAGCGGCATGTGCGTTTGGCCTTGAAGCCGTAGTCAAACGTGAATTAATCGATTTGGGTTACGAACCCACAATCACTCAACCTGGAAGAGTTGCCTTTGCCGGAGACTGGACTGCAGTTGCCCGCTGCAATACCTGGTTGAGAGTTGCAGACCGAGTCCTGATTCAGGTTCAAAAATTTTCAGCCCCTGATTTTGATGCTCTTTTCGATAGTGTGAAAGAGTTTGAATGGGCAAGTTGGTTGCCGGCCGATTGTAAGTTTCCCGTTACTGGCAGGACCAGAAATTCTAAATTGACAAGCTTGCCCGCGATTCAAAGGTCAGTGAAACGAGCTCTTGTCGAAAGCCTTCGTCGGGGGCACGGGCGTCAGGAACTGCCGGAATCAGCCGCGATTTACAAGGTCGAAGTTGCCATGCTTGATGACGTGGCAACTTTGACAATCGACACAACAGGCAGCAGCCTTCATAAGCGGGGCTACCGGACGCTAAATGCAATCGCTCCGATTAAAGAGACACTTGCCGCGGCGATGATCAATTTGAGTGTTTGGAATTCTGATCGACCTTTTTGGGATCCTTTTTGTGGTTCAGGAACGATCGCGATCGAAGCCGCTTTGACCGGACTGCGAATTGCTCCAGGAATCAGCCGAAAATTTGCCTGCAGTGATTGGCCAGAAATTGAGTCAAGAATTTGGCGGGAAACCAGTGTTGAAGCAAACGATCGTCGCATTCGAAAATTGGATTTGCAAATTTTGGCGACCGACCAGGATGAGCAAGTTTTAAAGCTTGCTCGACGGCATGCTAATCAGGCGGGTGTTGATGAATTTATCCACTTTCAGAAAAAGACATTTCGTGAAATCCGAAGTAAACGAGAATATGGTTGTATCATCACCAATCCTCCTTACGGCGAAAGATTGGATGAACAGAGAAGTTTGAAGGGACTATATGAGTCGATTCCGGAGGTCATGCAACGACTTCCGTCGTGGTCGTTGTATTTGATCACCAATATGCCAAGGTTTGAAAAATTGGTGCAGCGAAAAGCGACTAGGCGTCGGAAGCTTTTCAACGGGCGAATCGAGTGTACTTATTTTCAATTTCTAGGTCCCAAACCGCCTGGCCATCAGAAAGATGGATCCAACAAGTCGCGAGTTGCTTTCCAAGGTGGACAGCAAGACCGTTCAATAGTCAAGCAAAATCGGACTGCTCAACCGAGTCCGTCGCAGGATAAACACGAATCGCATCGGCAGGCTCAAGGGAAAAAACCCGAACTCAATCAGCCAGTATTTGGTGGATTGACTGCAAAGGATCGGGAACAGGCTGAATTGTTTTCGAATCGACTGTCTAAACGGGCCAGGCACCTTCGGCGTTGGCCCGAAAAACGTGGAATCGGGTGCTTCCGGTTGTACGAACGTGACATTCCCGAAATTCCGTTGGTTGTGGATCGTTATGAAAATCATTTGCACATGACCGAATACGAACGCCCCCACGATCGAGATATTGCTCGACATGCAGGATGGCTTGAGTTGATGGTGCGAACCGCTTCGGCGACTCTTGAGATTCCAATCCATCATGTCCACCTGAAAAAACGTCGAAAGAGTTCAGAATCTGGTCAGTACGGAAAATTGGATTCCAAGCGTCGTTTTATTCAGGTCAAAGAGGGAGGGTTGGATTTGTTGGTGAACCTGACAGATTATGTAGACACAGGATTATTTCTGGATCATCGAATCACGCGAAAAATGATACGCGATCAGGCGGCAGGGAAAAACTTCCTGAATCTGTTTGGGTATACCGGGTCATTTACCG
>JBCCSJ010000462.1:0-3171 GCA_039200505.1 Planctomycetota bacterium
ATCGGTTTTGCCCGACCCGAGTTATGCGGGGCGACCATCATCAGAAAGACCCTAGACGCGAATCTTGATGCAGGTGCAATGGTGGTAATTACCCGGCTTCGGCAGGACGGTCCAATGTTTCGTCGCGGTTTTCATCGACGCTGCGGTCCCAGAATGCCGCAGCAAAAAAGATCATCACGGCAATGGCAAAACCGGCGGGGACATACCAAAAAGTGTCAAATTTAACTGCCTCGTCAACGGTGCACACTTGGGTCCACCAACCAAACACTTGCGCACCGATTCCTAGTCCCAAACCTTGCGTCAGCATCACGATAAGCGATTGAGCTTGGCCGCGAATTTCGGGTGCAGCTTTTTTGTCGGTGTAAATCATCCCGGTGACGAAGAAAAAGTCATAGCAAATTCCATGCAGAATGATCCCTAAGAAAACCGGTGCGGTCAAAAGGGTTCCCTCGTTTCCAAATGCATAGCCCCATAAACCGTACCGAACACCCCAGGCAAGCATCCCGATAATCAACATATTTTTAACGCCAAGCCGAGCAAAACAAATCGGCATGACAAGCATAAAAAAGATCTCGCTCATCTGCCCAGTACTCATCGCTCCAGTTGTTGAATCGAAAAGCGTTACCCCCATTTCACCCACAAATCCAAACCCCTTGGCGTAATAGCCAGCCAAAGGAATGCAGATCAAAAACGATGCTAAGGCGAATACAAAAAAAGCGGGCTGTTTCAACATGGCCCACGCATCGACCCCAAGGATCTTGCCAAATGATATCGGTTCGCCTTTTGCAGGGGGATCGGTTTTAGGTAACGTCAAGCAATAGATGCCCAATACTGCCGATGCGATCGCAGCGGCGTGGAAAATATGGCTGGAAGTGTCAGAGAATTCGATCCCCGCATTGACGGTTTGCAGAGCGGATTCGGCGGCTGTGATGGCTGCTTGATCTGCGGAATTCATTGCTGATTCTACAGCAGCTTGAGCATCACTGATCAGTTTGGCTTCTCCATTGAATGAACGACAAATCAACATGATCCAGTTACCAGCGATCCAGCCAATCGTTCCCATCACCCGAACGATCGGAAACTCTTTTTCGCCGTCGACGAGATGTCGGAAGGATAAACTTGCCGTCAAGCCTAATGTCGGCATGAAGCAAATCATGTAAAGCAACAGGCATAGGATCATAGGATGAGAAAACTGCGAAAGGAAACTCTGCGGCACTCCCGACTCGGCAAGTGTTGGTGCGCACCAAAGCAGACCTGCCCCAATGAGATTCAGAATGGCCAAAACCCATTCAGTATTCAGGATACGATCAGCGATCAAACCAAGGGTCAGCGGAGCCAAAATCGCGGCAATAGGCGCAACCGTGTAGGCGGCTGCATCGAAAGAGAATGAGCTTCCCTCTTGGGCGGTCATCCCATTGTTGTCAAGAAACCCGTACATCGATACGTACCACGCCCCCCAGACAAAAAACTGAAGAAACATCATGATCGCCAAGCGAATGATTAGTACTGGAGATGACTTTTGCATGGAATTATTTCTGTAAAAACGCTTAACTTAATCACCAGTCTGTTCAGTCGCGGGAATCGAAAGGCGATGTCCTCGGGACAGGTCTGTGCTGGAAACCATCCTTGGTCAAAGAATTGTAATTGAAGACCTGAACAGTTTGAAGCAACGACATTTTTGTCATCAATCGAGGGTCCAGACGAGGTCGCAACCGAAATAGTCGTTAAAGTCAATATCGACTTGGTTGCTTAAAGTCGTTTCTACCCGTTAGAACATACGAGGTTTCAATCTCGCATTTGAGTGAATCCTAATAAGTGAATATCTCCAAAACAACGAAGCTGACGTTGGGACTGATTGCCGGGGCTACGGTGGGCAACGTGGTTGGCACATTGATCGCCTGCCAGGTCTCTTATGATTCCCAAACATACCTTTACCCGATCCTTTACGGTTTGCTGGGTGCACAACCCTGCCTGATCGCGATCTGGTTGGCATTGGGAAATCAGCCACTGATATGTCGGATATGTTCCTGTTTTGGGACTGTTTTTTTACTCACGGTTGCCTACGGTGGAGCCTTAAATTACGGCACCGGTCGAGGCATGCCATTAGAGATCCCATTCATCTTAGGTGGGACCGCGTTGATTGTCATTCTGTGCGTCCAGGTTCCATTTTTTATTGCCCGGAAACTCAAATCCACAGGCGGCATGAGTGAGGCATCGAGTGAATCGGAAGACGGAACCCGCTATGGAATTCGCCATTTAATGATTCTCATTACAAGCATCGCCTTGGCCATTCCAATTTCGCAGTTCGCATTTCGTGAAACCAAGATCGACGGTAACGCTCCTTGGTTTTCAATCATCATTTTTTTCTCGTTGTTTGTCATTTTTGCCTGCCTGGCTACCTTGTTGTCGGTCGCAATCGTATTTCAACCCCAAAAAAGAAATCGGATTCTAATTGGGTTGTCGCTGCTGATCTTTATTGGACCACCGCTCGCATCCGCTGCGATTTCAAGATTTCTTTGGCAGGCTGGCTGGAATATGGTCGAACTTGTAGTTCCGAATTTCATTTTTGCGTGCGTCGTTTTGGGTTCGGTCATCCCGATCTTGTCGATCTACCGAAAGCTAGGCATTGGGCACGAAAAACAGACTAAGTTGGATTCCCGATGAATGCATTCTGCAAGCCGATGCAGTTTTTAGGTTTTATTACTTCATTCATCCTCGCTTCAACGCGACCCCTCCATCAGTCCGCGGCTTCAGCCTCGGCCATGATTTGCTGAACGGCGTTCGACTTTCGTTCATCTCCTACCATACCTCCTGCGAATTCGACATCGCCCAATCTTTCGATAACTCGATATTTACGTCGGTAGTCGTGATCAATGAAATCGACGAATCGAACTTGAAAGTCCATCGTCCGACTCATCTTTTCTTCCAACGCGGCCAGCGTCAGTAATTTGACCTGATCCTGAAATTTCGAATCGATAAGGATGTATTGTATTTCAAGTTCTTTTTGCCCGCGTTCGTAGACTTTTATCTCAAGGATACTTTCTTCTACCTTTTGATTTAATTCGTTAACAAATTGATTAAAAAACGAAGGGTAAAACCGTTGACCAGAATCAGAAAGGATGAAATTCGAGTCTTTCCCTTCGATTTTGGTAATTAAATATTTCTCGGTTC
>JBCCSJ010000463.1:0-3165 GCA_039200505.1 Planctomycetota bacterium
CATCGAAACGCAAGTCACGTTGAAAGTTTGGCCTCCAATTTCAAGGGGATGTTCGACTACTGGGTTTTGGTCAAAGGTGGTGGGGATCTTGTCGGCCTCTAAAATTGGTTTCCCCATGTCGACACGGACCTGAGAAACCTTACCGTTTTCGTCCGTCAGATCCAATGCCAAGATTCCAGCGCCCGTCTCGATTTTAAGATGGTTTTTGGCCGCAATTCCATGGTCAAACACATATTTTGCAACACATCGGATTCCATTGCCGCACATTTCGGCTTCGCTACCATCGGCATTGAACATCCGCATTTGGGCGTCCACGCCGTCGTGCCGAGAAGGACAAATCAGAATCAGCCCATCGCCGCCAATCCCTTTGTTTCGATCAGCCAGCTTGATCGCTAGTTCGGCAGGGCTATTTGGAATCGCTTGATGGAAGCAATCGAGATAAACGTAATCGTTGCCTGCACCATGCATTTTTGTGAACTGCATCGGTCGTTTCCGCTTGAGATTGAATGATCCAGTGGATTCGCTGAATCAGTGCACTATATCTATTTACGATTTTGAAGTCGAATGAGTATTGTTCGAGTGCAATATGATCCACTCAATGTGATTCCAATCGGATCAACCCTGTAAGGAAATGGCCGGCAACTGGGGTGGCATTCACCCTCGCACTTTCGGTTTTGAGACTCGGTTGTTGGGCATCCCAAAAAAAAGCTCGGGATAAAATTCCCGAGCTCTCGCTAGTTAGAAAAACTCGACCAGATCAAGTCGATTTGAAAAGCTGAGTTTTCGACGCCTACCTTACCAACGGTCTTGTCAATTGGTAGGTTCGAATTTGAATAAAATCAATCAATCCATTAGGACTTTCGATTGCGTCGCCTTAAAGCGATCAAACCGAAGGCGGTGGCTGCCAGTCCAAAACTTCCCGGTTCCGGAACAGCAGAAATTTGGAAATTGTTGACGGCTCCCACGATTCCACTGAGCTGAAAATCGAGGGTCGAGTTAAATGGCCCTGTAAACCCGACCACGGTTTCTGTTTCCATGATATTCAAGTTGATATTACTGCCTGAAAAAGTGAGTAATCCGTCGTAGGTCACTTGACCAGTAAAATCGGCTACAAATACGTCAGCTTCCACTTCAACATCGATAGATGTGAGCAAGCCATTAGTGAATGTCAGAGTGTCGTTGGCATCGAAGGTACCTAAGGTCAATCCACCGCCGAATGGGAAAAGCAGTGGAAAGTCGACACCGTTGATGTCCGACGTAGCATCATTAAGTGTATAAAACGCACCTAGATCAAGCGAATTGATCTGCACAGTCCCCGTGAAAGTGGGCGATAAACCGGTTTCATCAAAACCGACTTGTCCCACATTGAAATTGGTTTCGTTGGGAAAAATATTAAGATTACTTGTTCCGAAAGGAGTGTAGTCGCTTTCAGGCTTGTTTGGGTCAAATGAACCGTCGTTAGGGTCACTGTATTGGTTAGCACCATCGCGGTCGTTAGCGGTTCCATCACCGAAGTTGATTCTAGCGATGCTATCGAGAGCAGCATCCTCTGCGAAATAGCCACCAGCATCCATCGTGCTGGCCAGCGAAACGAGTTCCGCATCGGCATTGGAAGTTAATAAAAAGGCAGCCGCGATTGCCGCTGCTAAGTATCGAGACATTGATATGACCTTTCTTAGTTGTGATATCGATGAAGCACTGTTCAAGTAAAAGTAGAGGGAGTCTGTTCGAACTCGCCAGCGAAGCTAAACCAAGACGAATTGATCGCCTGAAGAAATCGGGGAGACCGAAAGACAGAGTTGCTTTTCGACATGCCTTCCTTTCGGGGAAAGTGAAGAAGGCGTGTTAGCTGGCTGCTTGGGGAAGGTGGCTTGCTGGAACCCAGTATAAATAAAACATTTCCTGTCACAACAAGCCAAAATGGATAGAGTCCAACATTTGGTCGTGTCGGATCTGAAGCTTTTTAGGTTCGATACTCCCTTCAGCTCGGTATCATTCAGCAGATCTCCACCATCGCTATTGCATCCATCCGTTTGACGCTGTCGAATCAACTCGGTAGCAAAATTTGATTTTCCGAAAGCCGCCTAAGTCGAACTTTGATGATCCCGATTAATCGACTCTAAAATTAGTGTATCATGACAATGGTGAGGACGTTCCCTGTCTGCTTTTTTACACTTCCTTCCTTTTTGCAGACGGTAACCTTGCATTCGAATTTAAAACACCGACTTTGCGATTCATTCTCAAATTTCGGTTTGTCATATACGCAGGGCTGGACTCATCATTTAGCCCACATGGATTTGGAGTAAAAATGAGAACTTACTCGATCAAAGCTAGTGGTAGCGGCCGGAGCAGACGCCGAGGTTTTACGCTCGTTGAGCTGCTTGTGGTCATCGCGATTATCGGCATCCTGGTCGGGATGCTTCTTCCCGCCGTTCAAATGGTTCGCGAAGCCGCACGAAGAAGTAGCTGTAGCAATAATATGCGACAGATTTCACTGGCGACTTTGAACTACGAAACGTCGCTGCAAAAATTTCCACCCGGGTGGGAAATTGATGCCTCGTCGGTGGCGGGCGATCCGCTTGTGATCAACGGATTGTTAACTGTGATTCTTCCTTATTTGGAACAGTCCAATCTGGAAGAGATTTACGACTATGATAAAGGTTACCTTCATCCAGATAACCAAGATGTCGTCAATCAGGCCGTGCCCATTTTTCAATGCCCTTCAACTCCATCGCATCCAGCAACCAGCATCGGATTTGCCAGTACGGTGAGTAATTTAACTGCTCAACCAACCGACTATTTTGGCCTGAGAGATATTCACGATTCTGGATACAACCGCGGTAAAGGCGTTTTTACCGAGATTTGGTTCGGTGATGGGATTGCAAAACGTTTGTCAGACATTACCGATGGGCAATCTAATACGATCGCATTCATCGAAAAAGCGGGTTTGCCGAATCTTTACGCCAATGGAAAATTTGTTCAGGAGTTAGCCTATTTCTACGCGCCCTGGGCTGGACCGAGTGGCATTCAAACGTACAGCGTAGTCAAAGACAGCGATCCATTGTCGCCTTTCCCTTCTGGACCGCACTTCCTTAACGCCCGAAATAACCATACACCCTACAGTTTTCATTGGGGCGGTTTGAATACGCTCCGCTGCGATGGTTC
>JBCCSJ010000464.1:0-3147 GCA_039200505.1 Planctomycetota bacterium
AAATTTTTGGTGCGCATCCTAATTTAATTTTTCGCGAATATTGACAGACGTTTTTGAACTTTGCCCTTAAGCGAATGATTTTCGATGGCGGAAACCCAAATAACTTCGATTTTAGATCGCATTTCAGCGGGCGAAAAATCGGCTTTGGATGAATTGATTCCGATCGTTTACGCCCAAATGAAACTCATCGCTCAGCAACAGCTTAAAAACGATAGGCGGGCTCCGGAACCCACCGAAATTGTTCATGAAGCATTTATTCGCATGATTGGCAATGAAAAACTGGCATGGAAAAGTCGGTCTCATTTTTTTGCAGCCTGTGCCAATGTGATCCGCAGAATTTTGGTCGATGAGGCTCGATCACGCAAAGCACAAAAACGAGGCAGTGGGATGATCCCGGTCGAGCTGAACGAAAATTTAGTTCAATCGCGACAGCCGTTCGATTTGATTGATCTCGATGATGCGCTTAAGGAACTACAGAGTTTATGTCCTCGACAAGTTCAACTTGTAGAACTGAGATACTTTGGTGGATTGACAGAATCTGAGTCTGCCGAAGTCTTAAAAATTTCAAGACGGACCGCTGCGAATGATTGGAAGATGGCCAAAGCTTGGTTAAAAACCAGACTTTAGTCACAGCCACAGTATTTACTACTGATTGCTTGTTAGGAATTTGTGATCGTCTGTTTGAATTCAGGAGAAACCTGGTGATATCTATCTACGTAAGAACTTTATTTTTGGTTTTGTTGGTTCACTTGTGTGTGTCTGGAGTAAATTTTTTTGAAGGTTCATCGCCAATTCGATCCGCAACTGGCTCTCAGCCAACGAAACGAGTTCGTCATCAATTGGCCAAGGATCAGTGGCCTCAGTTTGGACATCATTCAGGCTGGCAAACAAATCTGAATTTCCGAAAGTGTTCATCGCTGCGTTTAGTCTGGGAACAGTCTCCAGGTGAAGGAAAGTCGCAAGTCGTTGGTAATTTACAAAATGTATTCGTAACTTCTGGAACTATCGAGACGAGGGGAGAAGTTAGCTTTGCCATCACCAAAGTTGCATGTCTGTCAATGACGGATGGCACCATCGTTTGGACAAAACAGTTTGAAACTCAAACCAACGAGAATCAGGAGACTTTTGGTGGTAACAAATTAACACCCCAATCTACGCCATGTATTGCTGGACAAAAATTAATTTTTGCCGATTTCGTAGGTCGTTTGTTCTGCGTTGATTTGGAAACAGGTAATCTTAATTGGGAACTGGATACCTCTGCCGATTTGGGAGCGGAATCTGTTCAGTTTGGATTTACGTCGAGCCCTGTTTTACATCCGAAGAATTCGAACCAGATTGTTGTCTTAGCCGCTGGTCCAACTGGAGGGCTCTACAAATTAAACTCTCAAGATGGTAGCGTTCTTTGGAAATCACCTGCAAAGAATTTTAGCTACGCTACCCCGGTTTATTCGAAGATAGGCAATAAAAGTCAATGGATTGCCGTTACGAGGGATGAAATTATCGGTGTCGCTGATGAAGATGGGAAGAGATTGTGGAGCTGGAAGCTACCCAACCCCGGGCTAACCAACGTGCCTTCGCCGATGGTCATCGACAATGGTCAAATCTTGGTTGCAGGGCAAGGAGTTGGTGGAACGGCTTGTTTAAAAATCAATTTCAGGGATGAAAAATACGAAACTCAAACCGTTTGGACGAACCCGAGGATGAAGTTTTTTTATACCAACTGGATTGCTTTGGATAGAAACATATCTTTAGGTTGCACTGAAAATTATTTGACCGCATTCTTGAATCAGTCTGGGCAGCAATTAGGACGGTGGAGAGGATTCGGCGATGGAAATCTCATTGCTGGTGTTGATAGTTGTTTGTTGGTTAACGGCAAGGGCAAGCTAAGCACTCTGATTCGAACAGATGACGGGATGTCGGTTGAACATGAGGCTACAATCGGCAACGGCCGATATTGGACTCCGCCGACCCAAATTGGCACCTTCATTTTGATTCGAAATTCGGAAAAACTGTCGTGCTTCAAAATGGAAACAGACTCCTCGAAATCGGTTGCAAATAATGGGCGTGAGAGCGAGCCGATTCAACAACTTGTTTTCAATCAAGCGCTACCAGCGGATCCTGCCAAGCAGATAATGGATACCTACGAAACCAAGGGGCAGGTGGCGGCACTGGCTTTGTATGCGAAATTTCGAAAACAGGGTAAACTGACGGCCGAAATAAGAATCGAACTTGCTGAAACTGCGTACCAATCTAGCCTGATGCCGCTCGCAAAAATGATCATGGATCACGCAGTTCAAGATCTGCCCAAGTCGAAACTCATTCGCAACAAGCTTAAAGAATGGTCTAAGGGGAAATAAAAGGCTATGTCCCCAGAGAAATATCTCGAGATCCAACAATTGTTTTTGGATCTAATCAATTTGCCAGTCGAAAAACGATCCGGTCACCTATCTGGGCAAACCAACCTGACCGACGAAGATAGAGCATTACTAAGCGATTTGCTTAAAAACCATGATGAGGAAGAATCCTTTTTAGATGTTCCGATTTCTTCAAAGTCTTCGATAGATCTGGAATCGTTTTCCGATTTGAATTGTGAGTTTTTCGAAGATACCGCGATTCATCGCGGACCAAATGTTGACAGCGACACGGTCGATTTTGTCGAACCCGACTCCGAAATTCGAACCATCGGCCCCTATCGTTTGATGCAGCAAATCGGAGAGGGAGGGCACGGATTGGTGTTCATGGCGGAACAACGAGAACCGATCCGCCGACGTGTAGCCTTAAAACTAATAAAGCCGGGTATGGAGTCCAAGTCAATTCTGGCTCGATTTGAAGCCGAGCGGCAGGCATTGGCTTTAATGAAACATCCTTCGATCGCCAACGTGATCGATGCTGGCACCAGCCAAACGGGCAGTCCCTATTTTGTAATGGAGCTCGTGCACGGTGTACCTATCGATCAGTTTGTGAAAGACAATCACCTTGAATTGTCAGAAACACTTCGATTGTTTCAACAAGTCTGTGATGCTGTTCATCATGCTCATCGAAAAGGGATCATCCATCGGGATCTTAAGCCCGCCAACATTTTGGTTACGCTTGTTTCCGGAAAGCCGCTCGCCAAAGTCATTGATTTTGGAATTGCGAAAGCGATGC
>JBCCSJ010000465.1:0-3132 GCA_039200505.1 Planctomycetota bacterium
CTGCAACAAAAAATCGGGTTTGTATTGGGTTCAATTTTCGAAATCCTTCTTGCCAAAATACTCAAGCCCACAGTCTGTCGATTCACTTTCCCAAGCCAACAACGGGATGCCGCGATTCAAATTCGCTACCTAATAGTCAATTTGACTTAGGAAGAAACTTTACGGAAATTTGATCGCCTGATAACTTCTTTTTACCCGAATTTTTACGGGTTAGTTCCATCTTGGCAGTATTTTTTTCTTCTGGTAGGCTACGCCCAGTTAAGGGAAAGGCCGGTAGGATACCAGTTATCGCGATTCAAGATTCGAATCAAGAATGGGACCGGAATTCGCCGAGTTTACAAACAGAGTTTTTCTGGGCTATTTGACCACGATGGTTGGCCCGCAACTTCCAGGTAAGGATAACCGACTTGCTGCCAATGCAAGCAAGGGAAGGACAGGACGTCGAGAATGGATTCCGAAAACGAATTTGACATCAATGTACACATCCGCTGGATGATCCGGCGTGATATGGAAGAAGTTCTTGAGATTGAAAAATCAAGCTTCGAATTTCCATGGACCGAGGAAGACTTCATTCGGTGTCTTCGACAAAGAAATTGTATCGGTATGGTTGCTGAATACGACGAAAAAGTTGTCGGCTTCATGATCTATGAGTTGCACAAAGATCAGCTCCACGTCCTCAATTTTGCCGTGCGACCGGACGTGCGACGCCGAGGTGTAGGGATCCAAATGGTTACCAAGCTGATTGGTAAACTTTCTCAGCAACGACGGAATCGAATTGTACTTGAAATCCGAGAGACAAATTTGGCAGCCCAGATGTTCTTCAAAAACTTGGGTTTCGTCGCCGTGTCCGTTCTAAGAGACTATTACGACGACACAGTTGAGGACGCCTACGTGATGCAGTACCGATTCCGTTCTCCTGCAGCAAAGCCGATGGAACTTGTGAACCGGATTGCCAAGATGGCTGGCTGACCCAGTGCCAAAGGCATGGGCGGGTATTCAACCTGCCCCTGTGCATTGCCTGTCATTCCACCTCTTATTTTGAATTTATGAATTGGTAGATCTTGTCTGCAAGGTCTACCAATTTTTTTTGGGGATCTTCATCCTTTGTCCGTAGGCAAATTGTCAAAATAGGAGCCGAACTTGGCAGAGTCAGGAAGTCATCGGATTGACCAGGGCAGGGTGGAATGTCCGCCAATGACCAGCCTTCGAATTCAACGTTGGTAAAAAAATCGGGCCGAAACCAACTAGCAAGCTTGCTCCATGTATCAAAGGGGATCTGCCGATCCAATTTGTCGTTAAACAAGATCACTTTGGCATTCTTAAACTCCTGAAGTTTGCTTCGCACTGAATCAATGGCCGCGTGAAACTCACGTGGTCCAAACTCTCGATGATGGATCGCTAAATGCAAGGCCAACAAATTCGGAATGGTTTGACTCAAATCTGCAAAACAAGACTGAAACAACTCCGATGATGCTGTTGGGCGCGGGTTGACATCAACTGGAACGACTTGGCCGCGAGACACTACGGCATCTAAACCCCAGACGCCGTGAAAACAAGATGTTTCACCAATTCGTTGCCCTAAAAATTCGAGCGTTCGGTCAAAATCAAAAACGAAGGGTCCGATGGATCCACAGTACTGGAACCTTGACGCGTTGACTTCGGGACATCCAACCAACTGCTGAGTCACTCCAATCAGTCGGGTCTCAAAACTTTGTTGTTGTCGGAAAGTTGCAAACGTAGCTGCGATTGAGTCACCTTCTTGGTAGCGTTCGAAATGTCCAAGCGGATCGTTCAGCGATTGATCAAGATCTTGTTGGTTGGCGATTCGAACCGAAAGACCGCCGGTGGAATAAGTCCGCTTAAACAACCAATTGGAAGTAGGATCGTCTTTGGTAAGAGATTTTTTAATTTTGGTTTTTGAAATGATTCCTTGTTTGGCCAATTCAGGGATAGTCGGGTAAGAAGACAGTTGCGGATTCCACGTTGCAGCAATCTGCGAAAATTTTTGCAATTGATTCATGAGTTCGATCCGGTGAACAACCCCCCCGAGCGGTACAACGGTGAAGCCGGAGGGAATGGACCGGGGATCAAACTGGGACAGACACGAAACTGTATTAAGGAATTGCTCAGAATTGAGGAGCCAGTGTTGGCTGTCGAAGTCCCTAAAAAGATCGGTGGCTTGGACTATTTTTCCTGCCTGAACTGCTTGAAAAATAAAGGCGCGAACCGAAGCACCAAGCAAAAAAACGCTATCCATGGCCGTCAGTTTTGTTTGAAATATCGAACAATGAAAGTCGTCTTGTTAACTCTGTTCTGACCTTTGTTTTCGAAGGACCTGCCTTCTTGGCAACCCATGAGTGGTTTGTTAGTTTAACAGCCTGAAACGATCCTCAAACGCCGCCGTTAGAGTGGCTAATTAAAAATTTTGGAGAAAACCATGTCTATGTTTATCGGGGAAGCTCTGGCGGGCGACGGCAACGAGATCGCTCACATCGATTTGATGATTGGAAGCAAGAGTGGACCGGTCGGAATTGCATTTGCCAACGCACTGTCGACTCAAAGTGAAGGTCATTCTAACCTGTTGGCCGTCCTGACGCCGAACGTTGCGGTGAAGCCAGCTACTGTGATGGTAACTAAAGTGACCATCAAAGGAATGAAACAGGCGGTTCAAATGTTCGGACCTGCTCAGGCCGCCGTCGCTAAAGCAGTCGCTGACAGTGTTGCCGATGGCGTGATCCCCAAAGATCAGGCTGAGGACTTGGTAATTGTTTGCGGTGTGTTCATTCACCCTGAAGCAGACGATGACAAAAATATTTACGACTACAATTACGAGGCCACCAAGATGGCGATCGCAAATGCCATGAACGGTTCGCCAACTGCGGATGAGATGATTGCCCAAAAAGAAGAAGCGGCCCACCCATTCCGTGGATTCTAATTTTGGCAAACAACGCCACTCGGCAATCTGCGATCAGTATCGCTACATGCTGTCGGTACCCTTTTAAAATCAACTCGATGTTAGCTCGCGGAGTTCCGCGAGCTTTTTTGTTTTACCTCTAGTCCGGTTCAAAAAGTTTTTTGCAAAGCGACTTCCCATGGGCAAATCAAAAATTTTGATTCAAATTGACACCGACA
>JBCCSJ010000466.1:0-3128 GCA_039200505.1 Planctomycetota bacterium
GGTTGTCTATCCGCCGATTGCGCCTTGCTGGGTGGAGAAACTGCAATCATGCCTGATTTGTATCAAAAAGGTGATTACGATCTGGCTGGTTTTTGTGTTGGCGTCGTAGAAAAAAAACACGTGATCGAGGGCAAGAGTATTACCGACGGCGACGTTGTGATTGGGGTTGGGTCGAGTGGCATTCATTCCAATGGATTCAGCCTGGTTCGCAAAATTGTGTTTGACGTGGCTGGAAAAAAACCGGAGGACCATTTTCCGGGAACCGACCAAACGATCGCCGATGTGTTGATCAAACCGACATTGATTTATGCCAAAGCCTGTCGCGAAATTTTAAGTCACTATAAAGTCAAAAATGTCGTGCATGGCATTGCCCACATCACTGGTGGAGGATTGGCCGAAAATATCGATCGAATCACTCCACCGGGTCTCCTGATCGACCTCGATGCGTCGAAATGGAAAATACCGCCGGTATTCCCGTGGCTGCAGGAACTTGGGAATGTAGAAGTCGAAGAAATGTATCGAGTTTTCAATATGGGAATTGGACTCGCCATGATAGTCAGTCCGTACTACGCCGATTCTATCCGCCGAACCCTGGACAAGCATGGGCTTTCCAATTGGGTGATTGGCGGAGTCCGATCGTCAGGAACTGACTCACTTGAAAAGAAAGTAACGGTTCACAATCGTTAGGGGTGAATCGCCTCAATCTCGATTATTGCTATCGAAGTGCTTCGGCAAATTCCTGTTTCAGGGCTTCGATCCCGGCCTGACCGTCTTTACCGTCAACGACTACATTGACTCGAACTTCGGATGTGTTGATCGCTTCGATGTTGATCTGGCTGGTTGACAATGCCCGGAACATTCCGATCGCAACGCCAGTGTGACTTCGAAGACCGACACCGGAGACGGTCAGCTTGGCAATCTCTTTCTTTGAGTCGACACCCTGGCAACCGAATTCGGCACAGACAGAATTGGCAACTTCCAAGCCAGCATCAAACTGTTTGCGTGGAATCGTGAACGTGATATCGGCAATTTTGTCGTCGGCATGACTTTGAACAATCATGTCGACGAACACACCTTTATCCGCAATCGAATCAAACAATCGAGCCGCAAATCCGGGGCGATTCGGGATCTTTGTTAATGTGATCCTCGACTGGTTTTCATCAAGGCTGATGTTGTCGATCAACAAAGCTTCCATTCCAAACCCTCGCAGCCTTTCGATGACATCCGCTGGACTAGAATCATGCGAGAGTTGATCCGGTAACACAGGTTCTGGGGGCGATTCAATTTGGTCCAATGCAAACTCACTATGGACGGTTCGAAGTGCATTGAGGGCGGAATCACGTTTGACCAATGCTGAAATCTTGATCTCTGAAGTGGTAATTAGCTCCATATTCACCTCAGCTTCTGACAGCGTGCGGAACATTCGATTGGCGACCCCCGTTTGTTCGGCCATGCCTAACCCAACTACCGAGACCTTGGAAACGTCTTGATCTACGATTCGAATCTGTCCACCAAGCTCTTCGACCGAAATTCGGATCGCATCGATGGCGTCTTCTGCTTCATTTCGTGGCACCGTAAAACTGACGTTTGTGTTCCCATTTTCGGATACGTTTTGAACGATCATGTCGACCGTAATTTTCTTGCTGGCAATGGGGCCGAAGATTTGAAAAATCGTTCCAGGCACATCGGGAACGTTGGCAACTGAAATCAGGGCTTCATCTTTCGTCAAAGCCGCGCCGCTAACCGCCATGGTCGCAGTCTCGGAATCGTCAACGATTAGCGAGCCGGGAACGTCGCTGAGGCTACTACGGACATGGATAGGGACGTTGAATTTTTTGCCAAATTCGACGGACCGGCTATGCATCACCCCAGCACCCAAACTGGCCAATTCGAGCATTTCATCGTAACAGACTTGCCTAACCAAACAGGCTTCGGGCAGAACTCGTGGGTCTGTGGTGTAGATCCCGTCCACATCAGTGTAAATCTCACACTGATCGGCGCCCAGAACGGCTGCCAAGGCGACGGCCGTTGTATCGCTTCCCCCTCGCCCCAAAGTCGTAATATTCAGGTCCTCGTCGATACCTTGAAAACCTGCCGCAATCACGATGTTTCCCTGATCAAGCAGCCGAGTCACTCGCTCAGTGGAAATGGAACGAATTCTCGCTTTCGTGTGGGTGCTATCTGTTTTGATTCCAATTTGACCTCCAGTCAAACTGACCGCTTTGTAACCCAGTGAATCGATCGCCATGGCCATCAACGCAACGCTGACTTGTTCACCGGTTGAAAGAAGCATATCCATTTCGCGGGCAGGCGGTTTTTCATTCACTTGCCCTGCCAACTCAATTAACATGTCGGTGTTCTTGCCCATGGCACTGACGACCATGACAACTTGATGCCCTTTTTGGTGAGCCCTCACCGCTTTTCTTGCTGCGGCCAGAATTTTTTCACTGTCAGCGACACTGGTGCCGCCAAATTTTTGTACAACCAGAGACATGTTTCAGATCGCTAGGGGAATGGATTGGAATCGAATAATCTATCGAGTTTCAAGCCCGGAAGAAACCGATCCCCAGCTTCAAAATAAAGGAATCAACGATCCCAAAGTCTGTGACTTAGGTCTTCGTCCATCCCCTAAACCAAACAAAATGCCGTTGCTGTTTACTTGATAGATCCGACCAAAACACACATCGGAGTCGGAACATTGATACATTTGCGATGGTAAGTAAGCGATCCGTCTTTTGGATTGATTTCAAAGACCGTGAGCGTGTTTGAATTCCTTCCGCCAACGAGCAACCACCTGCCAGTTGGATCGAGACAAAAATTGCGCGGATTAGCTCCACGAACAGCCTCACGTTCGACAAAATTCAATTGTCCTGATGATTCATCGAATTCGAAAACCGCGACTGAATCATGGCCCCGATTCGAAGCATAAACGAATTTTCCGGATGGGTGGACACGTATTTCAGCTGCTGAATTTGGATTTTTGTCCCTTAGATTTTTAGGTAAAGTTGGGATCAATTGAATTTCTTTCAAATCGCCTGATTCGGGAGAATAGCCAAATACGCTAATGTCCATCGTGAATTCATTGAGCACAAAAATAAAATTTCCGTTTGGATGAAATTTCATATGAC
>JBCCSJ010000467.1:0-3123 GCA_039200505.1 Planctomycetota bacterium
CAAAGGGAATTCTCATTCCCGTTTGTCACACCTGGACAAACGCAAGTGATGATTTTGCTTGGTTTTATTTCGACGACCAGTTTTCTGGCATTCTATTTCTATCTTGGAAAAATGCTAAAACACCTCGACCCGTCCAAAGCGATTCCTCAAAGGGTTCGTTCGGCACTGGATACGATGGCCGAAGGTTTATTGGTGATCGATATCAAAGGGCAAATTGTTTTGGCCAATGCGGCGGTCGCTGAAATCCTTGAGACCGAGGTTGAAAAATTACTTGGCCGACATGCTGCTGATTTCGGTTGGACTTGTGTCGATGACGGTACTGCAGATTGGGTTTCCCCCTGGGATGTCTGCTTGCAATCGGGGGAAGCTCAACGAAATGTAACGATCCAACTCGATGACAATTCAGCCACCCGCCGAATTTTCAAAGTCAATTGCTCGCCGATTATTACTTCGGCTGAAAAATTGGGTGGTGCTTTAGTCAGTTTCGATGACATCACCATGCTCGAAGAGAAGAAAAAAGAATTGGCTGTTGCCAAGGAAGTGGCCGAAACTGCCAATCGCTCTAAAAGTGAATTTCTGGCCAACATGAGCCACGAGATTCGAACTCCCATGAATGCGATTCTAGGATTTACCGACATCTTGAGACGAGGTTACGGATCCGAAGATTGTGACCCGATCGAACATCTTAATACTATCCACTCCAGTGGACAGCACCTGCTTGAGTTGATCAACGATATTCTGGATTTGTCCAAAGTCGAATCTGGAAAGCTCGAAGTTGAGAAAATCGATTGCCAGCCACACGTTATCGCCAAAGAAGTCATGCGAGTCCTTAATTCGAAAGTGATCGAAAAAGGGATCGGGATGGAGTTCGAAGTGGATGGACAGATTCCTGAAATCATCCAGAGTGATCCGGCCCGCCTAAGGCAGATCATCACAAACCTGTTTGGGAACGCGATCAAATTTACGAGCGAAGGCAACGTGATGGTTCGAATGCGAATGGATCGCGAAAATAACGTCTTTCTAATCGACGTCAAAGATACGGGAATCGGGATGTCCGAAGAACAAATGGGGAAGATTTTCAGCCCATTTTCACAAGCTGATAGTTCAGTAACTCGAAAATTTGGGGGGACGGGCCTCGGGTTGACCATCAGTCGAAAGTTCGCCGAAGCACTCGGTGGAGGTATCACCGTATCCAGCGAAGAAGGTGTTGGAAGTACATTTACGGTCAAACTTGATCCTGGAAATCTGACTGACGTCAAATTCATCAGCCCGCAAAACTTGGATAGCATCGAAGTCAGCCAAACCAAAACCATGACGAGCTGGAATTTTCAGCAGCAGAAAATTTTGGTCGTCGACGACGGAAAAGAAAACCGGGATCTGGTGAAACTTGTTTTGAAAGAAGCCAATCTCGCAGTCACCTGTGCCGAGAATGGCAAAATTGGATCAGACATGGCTCTGGAACAGCCATTCGATCTGATCTTGATGGACATGCAAATGCCGGTGATGGATGGGTATCAAGCGACCCGAAGACTTCGCGAGGAGGGACTGGAAGTGCCGATTTATGCGTTGACCGCCAACGCGATGGCTGGATTTGAAAAGAAGTGTCTCGATAGCGGGTGTACTGGATTTTTGACAAAACCGATCAATATCGATCTTTTACTAGGGACACTAGGAGAAGTGCTCGACGGTGAGAAGTCGGTCAAAACCATGCCGACGAGCGAGGAATTGGGACGCAATCCAATTTTGAGCACGCAATTCACTTCGGGGACTTCAGAACCCATGGACGAAAATATCATCTCTCGGTTTGTCGATGGGTTGCCGCAGGAGATGTCAAGCATTCTTTCTGACTTGGAAGTCGAGGACCTGCATTCGATCACCAATCGATTGTATTGGATCGGCGAAGCGAGCAGCTTGCTTGGATTTGACAACCTGCAGTCCCACGCTCAGAAAATGAGATCCTTGGCGACGCAAGGCGATGTTGGCCAAATTGAGCAAAATCTACAAACGCTATCTGACTTGATAGGGAACTTGAACTCAAAATTGAGTGTCGATCCGCTGGCGGTGACGACTTCAGATCGCTCCCATGATGGGCCGTTGGAGTGCAGCCTTCCGATTGAGATTCCTGAGTTCCGCGAAATCGTGGAGGAGTTTATTCCCAAGGTTCAAAGTCAACTGAAGCTGATGCTGAAAACCTGTAAGAACGGTGATTTTCGAGAACTTCGCGCGTTAGCTCACTGGTTAAAAGGGGCAGGCGGAACCGTCGGGTTCCTGCAATTCACTCAGCCCGCAGCGCAGCTGGAAAAATTAGCCATTTCAGGTAAGGCTTCGCTTGAAATGGTGGATAAGATCAGAGAATTGAAAGATCTGGCTGATCGGATTCAACTTCCTGAGTCTGCCGAAATGGCTTGTTCGGTCTAGCGTGATCGGGCTTTTTTTGCTCATGTGATTGAGAGAATCGGCTTATTACAGGATTATCGGGTGAAGGTTCATCGCGGACAGGCCCAAAGTTTAAGGCCATGAATATGTTATACGGCTCTCCTAGTATCGGATTTGCGGTGTGGCTTTAAAGATGCGTTTTGACAATACAATGCGGTTTTCGCGTGATGTTACCTGAGATCATCAAATCGTTATATCAAGAATCTATCGCGTCGGACGGCAAGATCCAAACGTAGACAAGTTCGACATGCTCATCTCCAGAGCGAATAAGTCTAAATTTGCCTTTCGGCAAATCTACGATATCACCAGCACTCAAATCAAATTTAACATCTTGAAATTCAATCAGAGCGACACCAGCAATGACAAAGCATGTGCCAGATAGCATTGTGCCGCTGATTTCTGATTGCTCGTCAATAATCGAACGGCTGACCCTGTATTTGGGAGGACCGAATCGCTCGTTGATTGCATCAAAAGTTGGTGAACCATAATCTGGTTTCCATAGACTATTCATCTTTATCCTCGGGAACTTGGATTCTTGCTTGTTTAAATTGAACTGAGTCTGGGGGGTATCGCCGGATTACGCCGATAGTTTGTAGCCACGGATGCCAATCCGTGGATTAGAGCATGAATAGTCCCGCAAGGGACGACAGTTTGTAGCCACGGATGCCAATCCGTGGAAAAGCCCAA
>JBCCSJ010000468.1:0-3119 GCA_039200505.1 Planctomycetota bacterium
CCCGAACGTCTGTCTTTTAGCATTCGATCTATCCGAACAATGCTACTAACTAATTGCTGCGGAAATTTTTCGTAGTTAAGTTCTTTGTCTGCTTGCCGCCAAATTCTGACCGCTTTGCCTACGTATCCAGATCGTGCGTACGAGACCGACAGATTATTGACGATGGCTAAAAAGTTATACTTATCGGTCGCTTCCCATAGCTCTCGATATCGCAAAGCTTGCTTCATAGCATCTGAAAGATATCTTTGAGCGAGTCGATGATTGGCGTCATAAGTCTCGGCGTAAATTGCCAGTAATAGATCGCTTTCCATCGAAGTAGGATCAATCTGTTTGGCTAACTTCAGCTTATGATCTTCGTCCCCTTTTTTATTTTCAATCCAGCTGGTGACTAAGTCTGCCGCCTCTGCTCGTTTAGCCAGATAATCGTTTTTTCGAATTATCTGTTTTGGGAACAGAATGCCATCAGAATCAGAATAGGGTTCAAGTTCTTTGATCCTGTTCAATAGTTCCTGTTTCTGTTCTTCGGTCGCAATCCCCTGTTCCAGATAATTTTTACTGGACTCCAGTACCGCGGAAGCAAAAATGAACTCGCTATGTTTTGTTTTTAATTCTTGAAATTTTGAGTTTCGATAGCCATCTAAAAACTCAATGTCCTCTTTGGAAAGACGGTTTATAGGTAACTTGGTTTCCTCACCGTTCTTTTTTAACAATGTTACGGTAGAGTCTTGCAATTTTTGAAGCGTCGCTGTGATCCGGTATTGTCCGGTATCGTCGACCCATTGTCGCGATTTTTCAAACCGGGAATTTTGGGCGGATACGCTGCCTGTCAATTGACACTGAACGAACAGGGACAATAGCAAGAAGCTCAGTAATTTCAGCACCGGAATTTGCAACATGGTTTTAATCTCGGCGCGAGATAAGAAACGATATCATCTTGGATCAAACATCCAGCTCTCTCACGTCCAAGGCGTGTTTCTCGATGAATTCTCGTCTGGGTTCGACTTTGTCACCCATTAGAATTCGAAACATGTTGTCTGCTTCTGCGGCATTGTCCATTTTGACTTGAATCAGCGTTCTATTTTCAGGATCCAATGTCGTTTCACGCAGCTCTTCGGCGTTCATTTCGCCCAACCCTTTAAAGCGGGTGACTTGAATCCCTTTTTCACCTGCGGCTCTAACTGCGGCGACCAACCCTCGCAAATCATCGACACCTGTTTCTGCTTCTCCACGCTTTAAAATGTATCTGGCCTCTTCGATCCCGGTTCTTTCCTGAGGCAATAATGATTCGATGTCGAAACCGTACTTTGCTAATTCTTTTAGCCCAGAATTGATTGTCTTTACTTCGTGAAATTCGCTGATCAACAATCTGTTCTCGTCGTCTGATGCTTGATCATCGTCCGAATCAGTTTCTACGGTGACTTCTACGCCCGATTCTTTTTCATGATTTTTAATGAATTCATCCATTTCCTTTTTGGTAACAAACCAAAATTCTTGATTGCCTATATAAGCATGGAAAACGGGCAGTTGTCCCGATTCAAGATTCATTCGGTTAGCATGTGTTTTTAAGTTGATACCCCTTCTTTCAAGCGCCATGATCGCGTCTTCCATGCTTGCCAGTGTGGTACACAGCAGACGCATTTGTTCGCCTTCGACTATGTTCCCGTCGCCTTCGAACGAGGTATCTGAAAGACCGCGTTCCATCAATTGATGGCGCATCTCTTCTTCGGTTTGAATGTAGTAAGTTTTTCGTTTGTTTTTGACTCGAAACAGAGGGGGGCAAGCGACATACACATGACCTGCTTCGATCAAGTGATACATTTGACGATAGAAAAAGCAAAGTAAAAGAGTCCGGATGTGCGATCCATCGACATCGGCATCGGTCATAATAATGACTTTATCGTATCGACGTTTTGAGAGATCTTGGTCTTCCCCAATTCCGACTCGCAAAGCGTTGATCATACTTTGCACTTCTTCATTGGCGAGTACTTTATCCTGCCGAGCTTTGTAGGCATTGATAATTTTTCCGCGAAGAGGCAGGATTGCCTGAAATTCTTTCAACCGCCCTCCTTCTGCCGAACCGCCGGCCGAGTCCCCTTCCACAAGATAGATTTCACATTTTTCTACATCTTTGGACAGGCAGTCGCGTAATTTTCCGGGCAAGCCGGATCCGCCCAAAACTGATTTTCGACGTACTTTTTCTCGAGCTGCACGAGCTGCTTCCCTCGCTTCGGCGGCCTGAATCCCTTTTTTGATAATGACCTTTCCTTCCTTGGGATTCTCTTCCAGGAAGACTTTGAAAAACTCTCCAAATCCTGAAGTAACAATTCCTTCAACTTCACTATTACCAAGTTTGGTCTTGGTCTGTCCTTCAAATTGAGGCTCAGGCACCTTCATCGAAATGATGGCTGTCAGTCCTTCACGAAAGTCTTCACCTGACACGTTGACATTTTTTGGGAACAGATTGTTCTTTTTGGCATAGTTGTTCAACGACCGGGTCAAAGCAGAACGAAATCCAGATACGTGAGTCCCTCCTTCGTGAGTGTTGATGTTGTTGACGTACGAAAATACGCTTTCCGAAATATCAGTGGTGTACTGAAACGCGATTTCGTAAGCCACGTCGTCCACTTCCCCTTTCAGGTAAATGACATCTTTATGGATCGGATCGCTGGATCGGTTCACCCATTCAACATATTCGATGATTCCGCGTTCGTAAAAAAATTCGTCTTCGTCACCAGTTCTGGCATCTTTGAAATGAATACGAACGCCACTGTTAAGAAAGGCTAACTCTTGCAATCTTTTGTGCAGTATATTGTATTCAAACCTGGTGGTTTGAAAAATTTGAGCATCCGGTTTAAAGGTAGTTTTAGTTCCGTGGTGGGATGACTTGCCTACTTTATTGACTGCTCCGGTTGGAATGCCTCGCTGGTAATCCTGTTGAAAAACACCACCATCGCGACAGACTTCGACTTCACACCATTCCGATAAAAAATTAACGACTGTGACTCCAACACCGTGAAGTCCACCCGATGTTTGATAGGCTCCTTTTTTGAATTTGCCTCCGAACTTCAGAAATGTCATCACGCCTTCGAGCGTCGTAATCTCTCGATCTTCTTGTTCGG
>JBCCSJ010000469.1:0-3098 GCA_039200505.1 Planctomycetota bacterium
AACAATTGTGTTTTTTTTTGCTAACAAGCTGCCTTTTTACCTTATTGGTTGTTTGGCGGTGTGTTTTCCCTAGGGGGCCCACCACGACTCTGTGATCGAATCGGTTCAAAGACTTTTTGGGTGATTGCACTCTTCTGTCAAAAAACTGCGAGCTTGATCTAATTCTCGCGGCATATTTGCTGGGCAACATTGGCTCAAAGATTTGCTTGGCAGAGCGACAGTGACAAGATTCTGCTCGATTGTTTTAGAATGTGACCGTACCCAATCCTTACTCCTTTTGAAGGCCAGGAAATGAGTGAATCAAAAACCTTGATGACGGGCGATTACTGGCACCACGATTTCAAAGACGTGATTTCCAATGCTAGTTTTCCTGTCACGATGGTCGCTGCTCAACGGCTCGAAAAATTGGATGGCGAGTCTTTTGGATTCATCATAATTGCCCAATCAAGGCCTAATCAGTTCAACCAGTCTCTGGTTGATCGGCTAATGATTCAATTTCCAAACACGCCAATCTTTAACCTGCTCGGTTCATGGTGTGAGGGGGAAACAAGGACAGGGACACCGCTGACGGGTGTCAAGCGTGTCTATTGGCATCAATGGAAAGGTCAATTTTTGTTGATGCAGAAAGAGATTAACTCGGGCGGGATCGTCGATTCTTTTGTTGCTCCGACAGCGAATGTTGCTGATCGAATCCGGGCCCCAAAATCAAAAGCGGAATTCACTGGCATTTCAACGATCGGGGTTAGTGCGTGGACGAAAGAACCTTTCGATATGCTTGCCGATGCGTTTGGCGAAGCAGGGTGGAAAAGCCGGTGGGTAGAAAGGACGATGTGGGACGGACAAGCCTCAAGTTTATTGAGTGTACTCTGTGTCGATGCAAACGGTTGGACTTTTGAACTTCAGCAAAGGTTAAAGTGGTTGCGTTCGGAATTTCCTGGTCTGCCCGTTGTCTTGCTGCTTAATTTTCCACGTTTTGAAGAAAAAGAGGAAATTATTTCCCATGGCGTTTCAGAAGTGGTATCAAAACCATTCGAGTTAGAGACGCTGCATCAGGCGATCCAAACAGTCTGTGAAAATGTGAATGAACTTGTGTAGTAATGCTACATCGCATTTTAGATGTGCCCTGCAAGTAAGTAGTCTCAAAGCGGTAATTGATGATCAAAACGGGTGCCAACCCGTGGATCTGCCTCGATGGAATCACGAGGCAATCATTGCAGTATCAGTTTGTCGGGTACGCACTTCAGATTCGCGACATTAAAATAGAACTGCAGGAAATGCAAATGAATTCGCAGAGTATGAGTTGCGGTTATGTAAATCGTCACCTCACGATGATTTAGTGGGATCAGAAACTTGACAGAGATGGTCGACCAAAAGCAAAAAGTTCAGACCGCTCTGGAGTGTTGGTATCTCACTGGGGCAACCGCCAGCGGTAAAACCAGCGTCAGCATCCAATTAGCGAAAAAACTTGATGCCGAAATCATTTCGCTCGACTCAATGGCTATTTACCGAGAAATGGATATTGGCACCGCGAAACCGCCAATTTCGCAACGGCAAAACATCCCCCATCATCTGATTGATATCTGTAATCCTAGCGAAACGTTTAGCGTATCCCAGTATCGGGACATGGCCATCGATACGATTGTTGACGCCAAGAAACGTGGCAAACAGGTATTGGTCGTTGGTGGAACAGCGCTGTACCTGAAAGCTTTACTAAGAGGGATGTTTGATGGTCCGCCAGCTGATTGGGATTTCCGAAACCAGATCCAGGAGGATATCGAGAAGTTCGGTTCGGAGTTGATTCATAAACGCCTTGAAGCGATCGACCCGATTTCCGCCCATAACTTGCACCCGAACGATCATAGGCGAATCATCCGAGCGTTAGAAGTTTTCAAGATGACCGGCCAGCCAATCAGTCACTTACAAAAAGAATTTGACCAAGGCACGCCAGCCGAAGAATGTAAAGTGTTTACGCTTCGCCACCCGAGGCCAGTCTTACACCAACGGATTGAAGAACGTGTGGATCAAATGTTCGAAGCTGGACTGGTTGATGAAGTCCACCAGCTATTGGAAAACTGGGACAATTTGAGTCACACCGCACTTCAGGCGGTTGGCTACAAGGAAGCCATTGGACATGTTCAAAAACAAATTGGATTGGACGATGCGATCGAACAAGTCAAGATTCGTACACGACGATTTGCACGGCACCAGGAAACGTGGTTTCGCGGACTTTCCGAGTGTCAGATCATCGATCTTGATGCCGGCTTCGAACCTGAATTCATAGCTGAGCGATTGCTCGAAATCGGTTCGGGGCGAACGATGAACCGAGAATGACATTTCGCGTTATGCAGTGCAGGGGGATTCATGAGACATCTCGCGCAACCCTGTAGCTCATCAGATCTGTCCCTGCTACAATCTAGAAGTGCTGGAAGTGCTTCGTCGGCTGGTGCCGCGCACGGTCTTCAAAACCGTTGGGCCGCATGGAAATCATGTGGTCGGTGGGTTCGATTCCCATGCATTTCCGCCATCATTATCGCTTCCGGTTAATTTTTTAGCCTGCTCCACCCATGCGTCTTTGGAAATGCGAAATCTTTTGCCAAGTTTTTCTTGCCACTGATTCGCTTCTTGCTGACTCCAGCTGGCAATCTGATTGAGCGAAGTCACCCCATTTGCGAGCAACGTTTCACGGCTTTTAGGACCGACACCCTTCAGCATCGTCAAGCCATCGCCAGCAACGTGAGACACCTGACTGGCCTGCTGCTTGAGTCTTGAAACCTCGTTAAGCAGTTCCTTCTGGCGGGCTTCCATCTCAACGATGAGCTTTTGCTGTTCTTGGACCTGTTCAGCCATTGCAGACTGAGAATCACCGGAAGAGGATGCGTGATCGGTTGGTTGGTCGGCAATAGGATTGAGATTGACGCCCGATTCAGATTTCAAGGATGCCTTTTCTGACTTGACCTGCTCCAATTCGAGGTTGACCTGCTGAACTTCATTTCGAAGTTGATTGACTTCTGATTCGGTTCGTTGTTTTTCTTCCGTCCGAGCGGCAATAGACTCCTTCGCCTTTTGATTCAACGATTCGACTTCTTTTTTGGCAGATT
>JBCCSJ010000470.1:0-3097 GCA_039200505.1 Planctomycetota bacterium
GAAAATGGTTGTCTTCAAAAGGCAAGTTCTGTGCATCTGCTTCGATGAAGGAAACTTCGCGTGACGATTTTTCGCTTTTCCGACGGCCTACTTCGAGCATTTCATAACAAAAGTCGGAACCAAGTACAGGAACTTGCCCCGAAGTAAACTTGTGAAAAGCAAAGGCCAAATCCCCAGTGCCGGTACAGACGTCCAAAATAGGGTCCGTTCGATTGGGAGCAAGTTTTCGGACGGTCCACCACCGCCAATACCGGTCGACATTCATCGAAAGCAGATGATTCATGCGATCATATTTAGGAGCAATTTCCCCAAACATTTTTCGCACTCGATCGTTTGATTTGTCGACAACCATGGATCACTTTTTTGATAATGTTGAATACATTTGGGCCGAGGGGTCTGAAGGCCCAAAAAAGGCGTAACCCGACCTAGGGATGAGCAGGGTTGACCGAATCTGTCTCGATGGATTAACTGACTGTCCTGATGAAACATGATGTGAATTGAAAGTAATACCGGACCCAGCCAATTGAAGAACGTTCCACCCAATGAACTCGATGTGGTTTTTTTGCCAGAATCAGTGCCCCCTGAATCGTTAGAAGGGAAAACGGTCGTTGTTGTCGATGTGCTGCGTGCCACTACAACTATCATTACCGCACTATCTAACGGTTGCAGCCAAGTCCTACCCCAACCCTCGGTGGATTTGGCTAGGGATACCTATCAAGCATTTCCGAATTCTGCCGTGATTGGAGGTGAACGAGGTGGCAAGATTGTAGACGGGTTTCACCATGGTAATTCTCCCCTTGAGTACACATCAAAAAATATCGACGGCAAAACCTTGATCTTGACGACCACCAATGGAACCGTTGCGATGGAGCATTGTCGGTTGGCCAAACGCGTCTTGATCGGAGCCATGATCAACGTTGATGCTATTGCAAAAGCGGTTTTAGATGATCCAAAAACAACCGTCGTTTGTTCGGGCACCGACCGCGTCATCACCAGCGAAGATGTCTTGTTTGCAGGAGCCCTTGTTGATCGAGTCGAAATTCTTTGCGAATCCAACCAGTTGGAATCCATTCGATTAACGGACACTGCCAAGATTGCTCGCGATCATTGGAAAGCGGTACAAGCTGGCATCGATGCAGGGGGTTCTCTGGCCGACGTGTTTCGAATCGCCCGTGGCGGTATCCATCTTGTTAAAATCGGGCATGATCCCGACATCGTTTACGCTTCTCAGCTTGACATCTGTCACGATGTGCCTGAACTAAACTTAGAGAAATGGTCGATTCGATTAATCGAATAGTTAAAAGGCGTTTACTCAAAATTTGAATTCGAAGGGTTTGCTTAGGATTGAAGAGGATTGCGATGTTCCGCTCGGCAAGCGGAACGTACTCGATTCACAACCTTTGGCATACCGTCAAAGAGAGCGAGGTGTGGCTGATCGAATTCAAACAGTCAGTTGCCAACCAGGACCTGAATTAAGTGCCGAGTACCTGAGATAAGTTTTTTCTGACCGATGTTCCGCTCGGCAAGAGGAACGTACTACTGGGTCGGCAAGGGGAACATGCTATTGCGTCGGAAACTACCTCCGATGGTCGACGAATCGCCGCTTGCATTGCTTAATGGATCCGCTGAGAAATTTTTCCATGAACAGAAGTGGTTGATTGTTTGATGTCCTTTAACAACGCCGCTTCCGTCGCGTTGCCGACGCTGTAAGAATCAAACATTGATCCGAGCCAATCACCCTCTGCTTGATCGATCTCTCCTGGAGTGTTCATATCCATAACAACAAGTCGGCTAATCGAAGTTACGAAGAACTTGGTCCATTCGGGAGCCTGATCTTCTTCAGGATCACCGCCCAGCGAGTGGTTGACTCGAAACAGCAGTTTTCCTTCGTTTTCGTCAATTACCCAGTCCTTACGGACAAAATTTTCTAGCGAACCAACCTGTTCGGCTGTAATTGCTTTGGCTTCGACAATTTCTTCCAAAATTTGATGAACTTCTTCGTAAGTCGCCATTTCCGTCTCCTGATTTCGTCCTCAGATTCGGTATGTTATTATCCTTTCCGAAGACGACAAATCAAACCCAAACATCCACGATGCCCAAGCCGGAACCGAAAAAAAGAAAACTGCATTTCGAAACTCTGGATGCCGTCGTGGCCGAAGTCGAAGAGTTGCAGAATCGCGGATACCAGAGTCACGGCAATTGGGACTTGGCACAAACGGCGGTTCATTTAGCGAATTGGTTGCGATACCCAATGGATGGATTTCCGGTTGCTCCAATTTATGTTCGACCGATCTTTTGGTTCATGAAGGTCACTGTCGGGCCGAGTCTAAAAAAGAAAATTCTTGCCAACGGTTTTTCTGGCGGCATGCCGACGGCGCCCGAGTCGGTTCCCGAAAAAAATCAATTTAATGATGCTGAAGGGGCACGAAAGTTATTAGAAATCATCGATCGGGCCAAAAATTTCGATGGTCATTTGCACCCGTCCCCGCTTTTCGGCGCGATGGAAAAAGATGTGTGGATCAAGGTGACGTTGTTGCATTCCGAACATCACCTTGGCTATCTAGAACCCTCGGTCAAATAACTCAAAAGAAAATCGTCGCGGCAGCAAACTGAAAATTGAATTAAGGAATCTGAAACCGAACCTAAAGATTACAGCTTTTTGAAGAAGTAATCGTGGCGAATCCATTTCGGTTCGATATTGAACCGCAGTAAAGAATTGTTCAGCTTGCTGGTCGTTTCGATTTCCGGTGCTGAGTCCAGCGGTACCATCGAATCCATCGCGTCGGGAAGATTTGAGAATCGATTGCCCATGGCTTCTACGAGTACTTCTGTTATTTCTCCTCCAACTTCTGCGACGATTCTTTTTTTAGCCGTCAGCAATCCTGCAGCCGCATCTAATGATAGAGCCGGATTGTCGGCATCTACAAACAGATCTTTTTCGAGCAGGGCAGTTTCGGCACTTAAGTCAAACTCTCCAACCACCGCGGTCCAGAGCCGGTTGTCGTAACGGGAAAAGGCAGCCGAATCATTGATAGGTGTCACCGATTTCGCGACTGCATTTTTTCCTACAAAATGTTCGCTTAGGGTCGGAATCCCA
>JBCCSJ010000471.1:0-3088 GCA_039200505.1 Planctomycetota bacterium
GATTCCTGTAGTCCCGGACGCGGGAATCTATTTCACCGAAGGCGTGGATGGGGATTTTCGATTGACTGACTCTACGGACACTGATTTGCCGTGGAATTTGACCGGAAGTTTAAGTACTCCTGCAGTCAGCGTAGCCAATTACCGTTTCCGTCCCGGGAAATTCTCAATTCTATCTGACGGCAATGTTGTCAAAATTGAGTCTGACGCCGATCGGTCTGTTGATGGATTTCATGCTTTGGCTCAGATACCTTTGGCCGGATCTTCCGATCTAATATTTGAGACCGACTTTGATTCTTTTCAACTGGAAACGCTTTTCGACCGTGCATCGGTGGTCGAATCGGATGACTCCCGAATCACTTCGTTAGGTGGTTTAGCAACCGGACAGATCGGATTACGTTACCGTTTTCCGGAACAATCCTGGTCGACCGACGGCAAAATCAAGGTCAAGCAAATGATGGCCAATGACGTGTTATTAGATGACGTCGATGTGGCCTGGCAACATGATGACGAAGATTGGAAAAAATCCCGACTCGAATCCAAATTCCTTGGGGGCGGGATTCAACTAAGCAAGATCACCCGCTCACCATTTTCATCTACCTTTACGCTCGAAAATCTAAAGATCAATCAGCTTTCCAAGTTTGGGCTCGAAACTGCCAACACTTCTGGCCTGATTTCAGGGACGATCCAGGTTTCAGAGAAAAAAATTCGGCAAGACGCTACTGAAAACGATCCAGAATCCCGGCAAGACGAGGACGATAACTATATCGTCAACGTCGATTTGGATGGAAGCGATATCGTGATCGGAGGAACGCCGATTGGACTTGCCAACGGCAAATTTGAATTGGATGGTGACCAGTTGAATTTTTCTGCTGAGTCAGTCGTTGCTGGTGGGAAAGCAGTCGCTCAAGGAGTGATTGACTTGGCTTCGACTCAAACGACTGGATTTGGACTGGTCGCAGTTGAGGACCCCTCTGGGCAACCTGGCGAAATCGAAGTCACTCTTGAGAACGCGTCGATCGCTGCTGCCGTTTCGCAATTTAAAATCCCTACTGCTGGCCATAAATACGATGGAGAATTTTCGGCAAAACTGTTTTGCAATTTGGATCCTGAATACCATTTCAGAACTCGAGGGAGCATCGATATTCGTGACGCACGAATCGACGATGAGATTCTATCGAAACACATTACTTCCAGAGTCTTAGTCAAAAACAAAATCGTTTTATTCGATCAGATCAAAGTCGATTTAAGTCGAGGATTCATTTCTGGATTTGCGAGATTCCCGATAAATTTATCGCAGCCCGGAATTTACCAGTTGGATGTGAAGCAATTTGATCTGTCTCGCCTGGCCGAAGTCATTACTTCGGAACGCCAGTCGGGTGTTGGATACATTAACGGGCGAATTTCCGGGGCACTAGGAAATCAAGTTTCCGGTGAAGCTAATTTTCGTTTGTCTCAGTCCCGTTTTCTTGGACAGACCAGTTCCTTGTTGAGACTACCGGTTCGGTTCAGTTTTCGTCCGGCAAGTGGCAAAGGTCGGATCGAGTTTCCGCGATCTCGGCAGCAAATTTTTGGGGGCACTGTTGTCAGTGAGGCAGAATTTCGACTCGGGACCTCGATGGGTCTGAACTCAAAAATCAATTTTTCAGCCGTTGACACCGACAAACTGGCTCGCGGTTTTGGCGTCACGCAAATGGGGCAGGGCGACCTTTCAGGAACCCTGGCTCTGACGGGCAAATCGATTCGGTCTCCCCGAGATCTGGCCGGAAGGTTTCAGGGAAAGTTAAGCCGGGCGGCCGCGTTTGAATTGCCTATCCTCGAACAGATTACTCAGTTTGCTAACGGTGTTGCACTTCAAGGACAAGATTTCGAGTCGGATCGAATCGATTTGCTACTTAAAAGAGGTCAAATCGAAGTTTCTCAATTCAATATCGGGAGTTCACTGGCGAGTCTGTCGGTAAGTGGCAACGCGAATCTGGACGGTAGGCTTGATCTGCAACTTGCCGCTCGACTCGAACGATTCAACCAACCTGTTTTGATCGATCAGATTCTTGGTTCGCCACTGGCTAATTACTCGGGCTCATCGACGCTGTTTTTTGCACGAGCAGCAGATTTCTTGAGCGATCGCCTGTTGTTTTTCAATGTGGGTGGCACCATCAATCGCCCGCACCTTCGCCCTGACACCGGTCGGCAATTGCGAGAAGAAGCTATACGTTATTTTCTGCGTAATAGCCAAATTCTGCCAAATCCTGACAAATAATCGGATTCGCTCAATCTTCAGGATTCGCCGAACCGATTTAACAGGTGCGGTTAAACACTGACTGGTTTTGGACCGAATTTCGATGAGTTTGAGTTGACAATGAAGGCAGACATCCACAATCAACCCACACCTAGAGCCAAATTCAAGACAATCCAGACACTGCTGCTGCTAGCTTTTTCGTTCTCTTGTTGCGGTTGTTCAACTTTGTCGTCATTGGGACTTCCATTTGGAGTCTCCAACAACCGGCTGTTACCGTCGGCGAATCGAATCAGCAATCAACCTGGCGATGTTTTGCAATTGCCGTCCGAATTAAATAAGGTTCCTCTGCCAACCTATGTCGTCGAAGTGGGCGACACCATCTTTGTGGAAACCACTCAATTCGATGCCACAATTCGGCTACCCGGAGACCAGGTCGTCCAGCCCGATGGAATGGTAAGCCTGGGCGAATTTGGCCAAGCCTTTGTACTTGGAAAAACGGTCGAACAAATTGAATCAGAGGTCCAGTCGCTAATTCAATCGTCAGTGAGGGCCAGTTTGACGGCAGAGTTCGAGCAGGAAGAACAGCGATACGAAGATTTGACCGACGATGAAGTCAGTCAGCCTGATTTCGAAGACTCCATATCAAGCCCGCTTCGCCCTCAGACCAGTGAAGATGAACAGATTCGAGAGCAGCGCTTGATCGCACTCGAGCGAAGGATCGAGGAATCGTTAAAGAAAAACCGGGTGAGCGTCCGGTTGGTCAATTGGGATAGTAAGAAAATCTACGTGCTAGGGGAGGTCAATTCGCCTGGCTCATTTGCATTCACTGGCAATCAAACCGTTCTGGATGCC
>JBCCSJ010000472.1:0-3082 GCA_039200505.1 Planctomycetota bacterium
CGAATTTGATTGGGCCTGTCGGATATCCGAATTAACGTCCGAAGTCACGACGGCAAATTGTTCGTCGATCGTTTGGTTACCCTTTACTCATCATTAAGCAAGGGAAAGAAATTCCAAATCACGCCTCAAAGCGGAGCCTTCGGACAATCTGATTCATCGTAAGGAAAAACTGAAATCGCTTTCGAAAAATTTTTGGCTTGCTACCTCACCTACAATCGGCGGCGAAATACGGAGCCAGTCATTGTTTGCCGAGACTGCTCAATTAAAGCCAGTCATTTGTGAAACCCATTTTTTACCCAGCCGCTGCCCTTCTCTGCCATGACCGAAAACCCTCCTTTTTGAAAAATCCCAGCGAAACCGCAATCGTTGGTTGCGAGCAGCTTCGATGCAGTACGCCCGGCAAACCGACCACTTAAAAAATAGACTCATGGGGAACTTCAAAGCTAATTTTGACCCTCAAGACTGCCAATCCCATCGACCCATGTGATGGGCGAGAATTTTTACCGGTCATCGCCCCAATTCGGCAAAACAATGGGCAAAGGTTGGAAATTTGATGTGGTTTGCATTCGCGTCGAGTACCTTGAGTCCGAAATGATAGGCAATAAGAATGGATCCAAAAATTGGGAAGTTGGCAGGTGTTGAAGACATGAAAGATCGGGATTGGAAATGGTCGGTTTAGGAGAAGCAGCTGGACTGACCGCCGCTTTGATGTGGACATTTTCCAGCATGCTCTGGGGCAGAATTAAGCTGACGGCTTTAACGCTCAATTTTTTTAAAAACCTGATTGGTGTCGTCTTGATTTTGACGCACCTTGCAATTGTGCGAATCGTTTTGGGTTTGGATTTATTTCAGGCGTCGACAGAATCGTGGATTTGGTTGGGGATCAGCGGATTGATTGGAGTGGTCATTGGCGACACCTTTTATTTTCGGAGCCTTCAAATCATTGGCCCCCGATTAGCTTTGATGGTTTCGACTACTGCGCCGTTATTTTCGGTATTGCTCACCAGTTTTGTTCTTAACGACCGACTATCGCAGACTGCGATCTTCGGCGTCCTACTTACAGTCGTCGGTGTTGTTATTGTAGTAATGGAGAAAAAGACAAAAGATGAGTCTCCGGGCATTATGCCGGGCAATTTTCGAATGGGAGCTTTGTTTGGAGTCTTGGGTGCGATCTGCCAGGCGCTGGGGGGAGTGTTTGCAAAAAAAGGAATGACCAATCTTTCTACTGGGGAATTTATCTGTGATCCAATCGAAGCGACGATGATTCGATTATTAGTGTCTGCTATCGGCACGACAGTCGTCATATTGTTGATGGGTAAACTGGGCCGTTCATTAAAGCTGGGAATACAAAAAGAAAACCTCGGCTTGCTCATTCCAGCGACCGCAATTGGAACTTGGCTGGGGATTTGGTTAAGTCAAATTGCTTATCAAGGAACCAATGTAGCGATTGCACAGACGCTGCTTGCGACGTGTCCACTGTTCGCTATTCCGGTAGTCTGGTGGTTACAAGGGATTAAGCCAACAATCACCGCGTTAGGCGGAACTTTGGTTGCGTTATTAGGGGTCTATTTGGCAGTGGCTTAACATGTGCTGCATCACTGTTTGATTTCTGGGTTAGCAGCTGCTGATAGGTTGCCATCTCCACACCCAATCGCGAACGCGAGGAACTCTTTGACAACAACGTGGTAGCGAACAGATCAGTTGGATGGATAATTTGGCAAAATCCTCATGAGATTTAGAAGGAATGTCGAAGTACCTAATCTGAAGTTAGTTCGATTGGCTTTGGTTTTCCAACTGGGCGAGACAAAACGACTAGAGAATTGAAGACTTGGGAGCAAATAAAAACAAAAAATTATGGTAATGGGGCTTGAACGTGAAATCGGCATCCCTATACTCTCCTATCTCGCAAGCAGCGAGTTGTTGGAAGTAGCCAAGGGTTAACGCCCAATGAGAGTTCCTCGAATGGCCTTCTTCAGGATTGAAATGTAGAAGTTGACTTCAACTTTGAAATCTTTAGAATCCTATCCACGAAGTAGATAACGATTCCCACTGATAGTAGTGAACCCTATCAGTTGAAATCGCTCTCTACTTGAGAGATGTCGGACTTAGTAGCCGGCACATTGATCTTTGACAATTTGGTTGTGATTTAATTAATTAACAGATGGCATCTAAATGATTGTTGCCGTTCAGTTGGTCAGTTTCTTTGCGGGGACTGTAGAACTGGCGGGATAACAACAATTATTTGATATAACCACTCTTAAGTAGCGTCGAGTCAAACTTTCCGAAGTTTGGCTGGTCAAAATAAGATTCGAAAATTGAAGCGAATATATCGTTAACTGGATCTGTGGTTTGGACCAAGTAATTGATTCACCTTCTGCTGAGGCTGGAAACAGCTTTAGTCGGGGAGAGTTGGATATTTGTGGTCAAGCTACTAAGGGTATATGGGGGATGTCTTGGCATTAGAAGGCGATGAAGGGCGTGGAAGTCTGCGAAAAGCTTAGGGTAGTTGACAAACAAACGTTGATCCTGAGATTCCTGAATAAGCGTGTGCTGAATTCATAGGCACATTGCGGCAAACCGTGTGAACTGAAACATCTAAGTAACACGAGGAAGAGAAAGAAAAATCGATTCCGTTAGTAGCGGCGAGCGAAATCGGAACAGCCCAAACCACTGGGGTTTCCCTGGTGGGGTTGTAGGACTTTTCATATGGTGAGGTTTCTGGTTAGAAGAACGACTTGGAATGGTCGACCACAGAGGGTGACAGTCCCGTATTTGAAAACTTAGAGCCAGCCGAAAAGCACCTGAGTAGGGCCAGTCACGTGAAACCTGGTCTGAATCTACGGGGACCATCCCGTAAGGCTAAATACTCTCTAATGACCGATAGTGAACTCAGTAGCGCGAGTGAAAGATGAAAAGAACCCCGTCTAGGGGAGGGAAAGAACCTGAAACCATATACTTACAAGCGGTCGGAGCACTTTAGAAAGTGTGACGGCGTGCCTTTTGCATAATGATCCGGCGAGTTACCGTCACGGGCTCGGTTAAGGCCCTACGGGCCGAAGCCTCAGGGAAACCGAGTCTTAAC
>JBCCSJ010000473.1:0-3037 GCA_039200505.1 Planctomycetota bacterium
CGTCGTGCGACATGGCGACGTAATCCAAAAAGAAAAGGGGTTCAGCGCCGCAGCAAATCGCGTCATTGACGCACATGGCTACCAAGTCTTGTCCGACAGTGTCATGCCGCCGGACCATCTGCGCGAGCTTTAGTTTGGTTCCTACTCCATCGGTGCACGCAACCAACAACGGATCCTCGTAATTACGCCGAAAAAGCTGGCTTCCGAAATCGAGTTGAAAGAGTCCTGCGAAACCTCCATCCAGTTGCCGGACCCTGGGCGAAAAAGTGCGATGCATCAGACTGGGCAGTCTTTTCATTGCCTCGTTGTAAACGTCCAGGTCAACGCCTGAATCTTTATAAGAAACGCCAGTCATGATCCGGGAAGTCGCTCCCGCCCTCCTTTAAAATCGAATTCTCAGGAACGTAGTTTGGCCGATCAGGCCGAATCGGGCAAGCGTAGCTCTAACGCACTAAAGCCGGATAGCGGAGCTTTGTTTTACGTCGGTTTACGGGTCCTGTCGAATTCAGGATTTGTGCAGTTTTGTCTTTTTCTGCAGATTGAAAGTCCCACCTCTATTTTTGCAAATCGGTTAATCAACGACCCGCAAAAAGCCGCTTACAAGGGTAAGGGATTGTAGTGATTCGACCATTGACCTGATCGTCCGCACGGAATGCGCATGCGATAGAAATTGGTAAGGGTATTGCCACCGCAGGAAATTTGACCATGTTAATGAGTATGAGGCACACTCATCCCAAACTTCAATTCACCCATTTGCTTCCCTACGGAGCCGTCATCCACGAAAATGGGGTCCAGTTCGTCGTATTTAGTCGCAACGCCACTGAAATGCGATTGATGCTTTACGATAAGGTCAACGATGCTGAACCTTCCGAAGTAATCACTTTCGATCGAGATACCGATCGGTGGGGTGACATTTGGAGTGTCTTTGTTCCCGGTATTGGGCCTGGACAGCTGTATCACTTTCAAGCCAATGGACCTAATGATCCGTCTCGCGGTCTCAGGTTCCACCCCAACGCCCGACTGATTGATCCCTACGCAAAAGCTCTAGCAGGAAATTTCCAACCTAATCCGGACGGTATCATTCGGCCTCCTAAATGTGTCGTCGTCGATGATGCATTCGACTGGGAAGGTGACCGGCATCTTCGTAGAGACTTGTCGGAAACGATTATCTATGAAATGCATGTTCGTGGATTTACAAAGCATGATTCCAGTAACGTTGAACACCCTGGAACCTATTTGGGCGTCATCGACAAGATTCCCTACCTCCAATCGCTCGGGGTGACGGCGGTTGAATTGATGCCAGTCCATGAATTTCCGATTTTTGACGTCAACGGAAAACGAAGCAGGCGGCCAAATTATTGGGGCTATGACCCGTTAGCTTTTTTTGCTCCCCACCGCGGTTATGCACATGACCAGACTCCTGGCGGTCAAGTTCGCGAATTCAAGCAAATGGTAAAAGCGTTACATGAAGCCGGAATCGAAGTTATTCTCGATGTCGTTTTTAACCATACCTGTGAAGGGAACGAACGCGGGCCAGTCCTTAGCTTCAAAGGACTTGAAAATCCGGTTTATTACATGCTTGAAGGGGACCGTAGATATTACAAAAACTATTCCGGCTGCGGAAATACCGTCAACGGCAACCACCCCATCGTTCGCGAAATGATTTTTCATTGCCTTCGCCATTGGGTCCACAATTACCATGTCGATGGATTCCGATTTGATCTTGCTTCGATTTTAAGTCGTGACCGAAATGGGCATCTTGTACCCAACCCGCCGTTGGTCGAAGCGATCGGTGAAGATCCGTTGTTGGCAGATACCAAAATTATCGCGGAAGCTTGGGACGCTGCCGGTGCCTATCAAGTTGGCTCTTTTGGCGATGATCGCTGGGCAGAATGGAACGGTCGCTACCGAGATGACATTCGAAGTTATTGGCGAGGCGATTCGGGGACCCGCGGACCTTTGGCGACTCGGTTGGCAGGGTCGGCTGACCTGTACCAACCTGGCGGACGGCCGCCTTGCAGCAGCATCAACTTCATTACATCCCACGACGGGTTTACGCTTAACGACCTCGTCAGCTACCGCGAAAAGCACAACTTGGCCAACGGCGAAGATAATCGCGATGGAGACAACCATAATTTCAGTGAAAACTTTGGTGTGGAAGGTCCGACCGATGAACCCATCATTGACCAGCTAAGATTGCGGCAAATCAAAAACATGATTGCCACATTAATGCTCAGCCAAGGAGTACCGATGCTGGTGGCTGGCGATGAATTTCGCCGGACTCAAAATGGAAATAACAATGCCTATTGTCAAGACAATGATATTTCGTGGTTGAACTGGAATTTGATGGAAGAGAATTCCGAACTGGTTCGTTTCACCCGCTGTCTGATTGATTTTCGACGACAGCAACCGACCGTTAGAAGGCGTCAATTTCTAACTGGTGTTCCTGTCCAACCCAAAGGCTGGGCGGATGTCAGCTGGTTCAGTGCCATGGGTACCGCTGTCGACTGGCACACCCAAGATCACCCAATCACCTGCGTGTTGGCTGCTCCTGGAAAAAAAGAAGATGAGCAGGGCGTTGCCAAGGACGTGTTAATCATGATCAACTCAAGTTCGCTCGGCTGTCGGTTCCTGATCCCAACGATGGCAAAATCGAAGAAGTGGCGGTTGTTCCTCGATACATCGCTACCAACGCCTTTTGATATTCACCCTGACCTTGATGGACCGGAATTACCTATTAGTTGTAGCCATACACTGCCCTACAAGGCGATGGCTGTATTTGTGGCAGAATAGGTTTGTTGGCCAAGCTCGTTCTATCGCCTAGATAAGCCAATTCCAAGTCTCGTCTAAAACAGTCGTTCACGCGTAGAAGGCTCGGCCGGAACAACAACCCGGGAGGATTCGCTGTTTTTGTCTATGTGCCGATGAAAATTGCCAACCACATTATTAATTAAGTGCTCAACAAATGCGCCCCATCCATTCTGATCACTCTCGACCAGCCCGGACACCGCAAAGAGCGGGGCGAAGCTGAACAGGC
>JBCCSJ010000474.1:0-2989 GCA_039200505.1 Planctomycetota bacterium
GGATCGATCTGGATTGGTTTTGGAGAGGCTGGTTCTACTCCAATCACCATGTTGATCTCGCCATTACTGACGTACGACAACTAAATATCAATACTCAGAATCCAAAGATTGAAAAAGGAATCTTGAAAAAGCAACGGGATTCAATTCCCGAATCATTTTCCGAAGAACGGAATAAAGGTATTGAAAAACGAACCAAGCGTTATCCTGAATTAAAAGATTTTTATAACAAATTTGATGAGCTTGACGTCACACCAGCAGACAGGGAAAACTACCAAAGATTTCTGTCGGGATTAGATGATGATCAGAAAAAAATTCTCAATTCAAAGTGGAATTTTTACTTGATTGACTTCAAAAACATTGGCGGACTTGTAATGCCAATCATATTCGATGCCCATTTTAAGGACGGTACAACCGAACAAGTTCGAATTCCTGCCGAAATTTGGAGGCGGAACAATCAGCAGGTCACAAAACTATTCATGACCGAAAAGGATGTCGTTTCGATTACCCTTGACCCTCGGTTAGAAACCGCTGACGTTGATTTGAGCAACAACCACTTTCCACCCAAAATTTCAAAATCAAGATTCGAGGTTTTCAAATCGTCTCGACGAGGTGCAACCAACCCAATGCAATCGGCTCTGCAGTGGTCTGAAAAAGCGAAAGAGTCGAAATCAAAAAAGAAGGGTCGGAACAAAAAAGCAGACGCGAAAAGAGGTGGCAAAAAATGACTTATGGCCACCGATTTGTGGAAATCTGGAATCCGATTGTGCGGCATTGGTTACGAGGCTGGAGCATTGCGCACGTCAGGCTTGCTTGTTTTTCGATCGTTCTGGGTTTAACAGCAGTTGGAAACCTTTTAGCGAGTCACCCCTACCATGTCAGTTATGCTGAAGTGGAATGGAATGCGAAAAGTGGCAACTTCGAAGTTGCCCTTTGCGTTTGGCCAGAAGACCTGGAAAAAGCCCTTGCAAAGCAAACTCAGTCTGTCGTTGACCTCGATAAACTGGAAAGTCTTGACACCCTAGCCCAAGATTATTTGGAAAAACGATTTCTAATCCTGAAAGAGTCTGATCTATCGGAACCATTGAAAGTTGATGCGGAAAAACCGACGACGATTCGATGGGTCGGTCATGAGTTAGCTTTGAAAAAGGTGTGGCTCTACTTCGAAATAAAAGGAGATACAGCTGAGGCAGATTGGAAGATCCAAAACCTTGCTTTTAAAGAAATTAACGAGGATCAAGAAAATCATATCCAGCTCACGTTAGGTGACCAAAAGTCTTTTTTGATCGCCAGCCAAAAACCGATCGAGTTTCAAACTCGAAAGGATCCAAACTGATGCCTGTTTCGAGCTGGCCGAATCCGGCTCCTAATGATGATCCAACTTTGCAGTAGACAGCGGCATTTCAGCCGGAGAGATCATCAGCGCAACGGATGGGCAAACTGCCGTCGGCTCGATTATGCGGATTTTCGTTTAGGAACGGCCATCAAAGCACGATAAACATCGACGACCTCATTGGTTAACGAGGTCGGATTGAATCTCGTTTCGACCCACTGTTTCCCGTTGGCTACCAGACGGTCTCGTAACTTGGCATCATTTTTAACGTCAATAATCGCAGTGGCTAGGGCACGAGAATCACCAGGAGGAACCAAGAGCCCGGTCGTTCGATGGTCGATAATTTCCTGCAGCCCGCCGACATCGGATGCGACAACAGGAATTCCAGCGGCCAAACCCTCCAGTGCAGCCAGTCCTAGCGGCTCCTTCAATGACGGCGCGACACAGACATCCATCGCTTTCAGAAAGTCGGGGACGTTGTTCCGGTAGCCTATCCATTTGACGCGGCGAAACGTACCGTTTTCAATTTGGGTCCTGCGCAATTGCTGGACGTAATCTTCCTGCCGGTGAAATCGACCGATGAATACGATTTTTAATCCCGGAATCTGTTTTATCAATTCCGGTATCGCTTCAATCAAATACTTCTGCCCTTTTCGCGGAATCACCTCTCCAACGACGCCGACGACAAAATGATGATCCTTTATCCTAAGTTCGTTTCGAACGGTATAAAGATCTCGGGGCGTAACTTCATCAAATCGTTGCAAATCGGTAAAACAATAACAGGTCCGAATTCGGTTCTTGAAAATCAAACGCTGTTTTCGGTAATAGTTTTCTGTTGAACGCGAGTTCGCAAGAATTGCATCGTTAAATGGCCAGTGAACTTGGATCGAATTGGTGTGGGCTGTAGCAACCACGGGAATACCGGTCAACATTTTCATCAGAACGCCAAAGGAGCCCGCACGACTCATGTGGGTATGGATAACGTCGAATCTTTCCTGCCGCACCCACTGCGACCACCGGATTAACTCCACGGGCGAACGATTCATCGTAGCGATTTGGAGATTGACGCCCGGCGGAACATGCTGACTGATCCAACTACCCTCACGTGCCAAAATCGTGACATCATGGCCTTGTTGGGCTAATTGGGTTGCAAGGAATTTGCAATACGTCAAAGCGCCGTTGAGCATCGTTCCCGAGATAACTTGCAATACTTTCAAACGGTAGGCTCCTGGCTTTTTCGCAGCATGCAAGGGTGGAAGGTATGAGTAAAAATCGATGATGAAGCCACTTCGTCAGTCATCGGCAGGGTACCAGATTCTGGTCTGGTTTTCAGCGCTGATCCAAACAGCTTTCCTGTTGATACTGACAAAAAAAAGCCGGGTCGCCCCGGCTCCATTGGTTTGAACACCCGTTGAACTGATTAGAATCCTCGTGTTCCAAAGAAAGCTTCTTCGTTGCCCACCAGTCCAAACGCTACGCTGAATGGTGCAACCGATACTCCTGGGAACGCGTTGGCAAATCCGTTCGATAGTCCGTCAAGTCCCAGTTGGAAATCGCCCGGTGCGTTCGAGAAGTCCTGAATATCTGGGCCGAGCTGCAGTGAGTTGTTGCCCATACTCAAGTTCATGCTGGCTACCCCCTGAGCTGTTGGACCAAACA
>JBCCSJ010000475.1:0-2977 GCA_039200505.1 Planctomycetota bacterium
GAATCTGTCAAATTATGACGCGACATCTGGCTCCTCCTTGAGCATCTGTGGTAAGAAACTTTGGGAGGATCTCAGGTGTCGATTTTTATGCAAATACCAATTAAGGGATAGAGCCTAGCGTAAAAACCATGTTGTCGGACCGGGACATCACGAGTCAGTGGGATCGAGAGTTTCCGCATCAGCGATGTCTTTGGGGCGGCCACAAGCTCGTTTGTTGACAATCAAATCGGCACGACTGATTACACTGAGTGGGATACCGTCCAATTCAACAGCTAGGCGGTTCGCCCAAGCGTGATCGAATTCCACACCAGAGATCGCAGTTAGTATGTCAATCCGGGACGGTTCGACACCGATTTGAAAGACTATTCCCGGTCTTGAAAGGTCGTCGATTGTCAGTTCGTGCAACGGAGCGCCAAATTCGGCGAGAACGCGATAGACCTTGGGAGCAGTTTCCGAGTCGGGACGAACCCAAAGATCAAGGTCGCCGGTTGCGCGCGGGTGGCCGTGCGCCGCAACCGCATACGCACCGACGAGCATGAAATCAATTTTCGCGTCGGATAACGCGAACAACATCTCTTTGAAGTCGGGGTTGAACAACATTTGGTTCCTTGAATGCCCAAGCGTTTAGAGTCAAAGGCCAGACCATGAGCAGTCGCTCAGCCGGTGTGGCATTGGGGACACCGGAATCGAGTCCCTGTTGGTCAAGCGTCGTGAGCTTCGTGACCGAACGATCCATCGGAGGAAGAGAGGCCATGAATTTCCTTTTGACTAAGGTCCGACAACGGGAGGTTTTTACGACACCGCCCTAAACGAAGCGAACGATGCTGATCTGCATGAAATTGTACCAAAGCCAGCCCGCATTGCAAAAGTAGGAAGGACCCAGCGTAAAAACCATGTTAGGTGCCACTTGGAGCTGCCAAAATTCGTTGAATCATGGAGACGAATGATTCCCAATCATCGGGTGTTTCGAGTTTGCTTCGGGCCAGAATCAAGTGTTGTTTCGAGTCTTGGTAATAGACGATAGCGACCGAGTCGTTAGAGACGCAGTGAGAAAATAGCAACCATTCAAATTCAGTTTTTGCATTTGCAGATGTTGCGACAATTCCCGCCGGTGAAAACGTTGATTTCGTCGGCGCGAACATACCAAGTTGGTTTTGAGCGAATCGACGTAAACGTAACCGTCCAACCAGAAATGGCACGATCAGGAGCGCTGGGAATATCACGCAGGCGACAAGAAGCATCACGTTCGCGGCGCCAGGTGAGTATTGCCGTGATGAGACCGCGATTGCGATTAGAACAATAGAGAAAACAGAAATGATGGATATAGCGAAGACAAGCCGCGGCCAGAATCCACGCGTTGCAAGGCGATGTGCTGCCAATGCATCCTCAACCGTCAAACAGCCAGAGAGCACGAAAGTGTCTCCGCTGGATGTGTCTCCGACAGCAGGAGGCTGGGGTGGTAGATACGGGTTTGGGTCGATGTCAACCAAAGGACTGTGGCACCTAACGGAAGGTTTTTACGACACCGACGCAACCGAAGCGAAGGTGGATTGAATTGCATCGGATTGTATAATGAGATCGAGGCATGCACCACTGCGTGGGTGTGCCCGTAGGGCCTTAGCGTAAAACTATGTTAGGTGCCTCGGCCCACCGGAGAAAATCCATGAATCTGAAATTGCCGAGCGAGGTCAACGATTTCGTGAAAGGTCTTGTTGACCAAGGACGTTACAATTCAGAGGAAGATGCCATCGTCGAGGGCATCAAGCTGTTGATGGGGCGCGAGCAATTGCGAAGCGAGATTCAAAAAGGCGTTAAGCAATTGGATGCAGGCGAATTCTACGACGAAGAAGCCGTGTTCAACGAGGTCAATGCAGAGATTGACAAGGTAGAAGCCGAAAAGCAGGGAAGCTGAAAACATGCCGAGATTTTGGTGTTCTGCAGAATTGAAGGACGATTTAAAACAGAACGCTTGATTTATCGCCTGCGACAAACCGGTCGCCGCCCGACAATGGGTTCAAAAACTGCTCGAGAAATGTCGATTGGTCGTCAAGCATCCAGATGTAGGTGACGCGCGGCCCGAACTTGGTATTGGCATTCGGTCCACGTACGTAGGTAGTTACGTGATTTTTTTTCGGCAAGTCAAGGGATTTTTGGAAATCGAACGAGTCATTCGAGGCGATGTGAATGATCCAAAAATCTAAGGACACCTATAGCGGAAGGTTTTTACGACACCGCCTTAACCGAAGCGAGCGATGTCTAAACTACGAGAAATTGTACCAGGGCCAGTAAGCGCTGCAAAAGGACAAAGTCCTCAGCGTAAAAACCATGTTGTCGGGCACGGAGTCTAATGTTTCGGTGCAACTAGCGAGAGAATTCCGAGTACGGCTGTCGCAATAGCGTATGACACAAATGCTATGAAGCAGTGTAGCATTGGGAACATGATAATGTGCATATGGGCTGCGCTATTTAGAGAGTCGGCCTTGCCGTTAAACGCGTAAGCAAGATACGCCAACATTCCTGTGGCAGCTATGAAGTACGCGGGGAACAGAAAGATGGTTATCGTTCGAGAAGTTGAGCGAGTCGAGAAAAAACCGACAGCAATCCCTGGCAGCTGACTTATGATGGCCGCCGCTGTCACGCCAAGCGTAAACGACAACGCCCCCAGCTGTTCACCGACAGAGTTGATGAGTGCAAAACAAAGGGTTAGGAGGAAGATGAGACCTAGCACTGCGATGTGGATGAGGTTGCGATCACTGCAAAGTTCTGCCACTTCGTAGTTAGTCGAAGCTAGTGAATCGTATGGATTAGAGTTCACGCTAGTGCCCGACAACGGAAGGTTTTTACGGCACCGTCCTAACCAAGGCGGAAGATCCCTGAATTACGGAAAGTGTACCAAGGCCAGCCCGCGTCGCCAAGAGTGGAAGGTGTGCCGAAGGCCTAGCGTAAAAACCATGTTGTCCGTCCGTGAAGCGGCAAC
>JBCCSJ010000476.1:0-2973 GCA_039200505.1 Planctomycetota bacterium
ACCGCGAATTTGCTCTGGGGCCATATATTGGGGCGTTCCCACAATGCTTCGATCTTCCCATTCATCAGCAGACAAATCGTCGTGCAACGCAAGCCCGAAATCAACCAGACAGATGTCTCCATCGGCATTGATAATGATGTTGGAAGGTTTCAAATCTCTATGAACCAGTCCGTTTTTGTGAGCTTGCAGCAGACCTTCCGCAATCCTGACCAGCGTTTTTAGGCAGTCCTTCAAGTCAAATTTTTGACCTCTGGATTCCTTCATGCGTTGGGACAAAGAAGTTCCTTGTACGAACTCCATCACAACAAAAGGAATGCCATCATCGGTCGTTCCCACGTCGTAGACCGACACGATGGAAGGATGGTTTGCCCTCGCCAGCATCTGTCCTTCCTTCAAGAATTTTTCTACCGATGCAGAGCTAAGGTTGGAACCGACTCGCGGAATTTTGATCGCGACCTCTCGTTTTAGTACGGGGTCTTGGGCGAGGAAAACTGAACCGAAACCTCCTTCGCCTAATTGTCGCAAAACTAGGTAGCGGCTAATGGAAAGTTGGGTGGTCAGGTTGCCGCTCGACTCTTCCCTTTGCTCTATCGCATCCTCTGGCAAGTCGCGAGTTTCATCGCTATCCCAACCTGATGATTTGTCACTGTCGATTGACATTCAATGGATCCATTAATTTGACGGATCCTTGATTATATGCCAATCAGAATCGGGCAGCGAATATTTACAGTATCAAAATCAGTTGAAATCGAGCCTCTTTTGCCATTCTTGACTCTGCTTCCGAACCAGTCGAGCAGGCTTAAATAGTGCGATATCGACATTGCCAAAACACCGCTGCGACTGGCTCGTCGATTAAATTGATCCTCATCTCGTCCAATCGCATTGGATCGTTTGTCGATCGCAATCGGAGTCAGCCAACCGCTGTGCTGGTTGTCCGGTATTTCCCAATCATGAGGCGAATATTGTTCGGTTCGAAGCGTTAGCAGCTGTTCGCCCAAATCCAAAATTTATTCACATCACGATACTTAAGTGAGGGATAACAAAGACTTAATTTGGGAGAGATCCGGCGTTGACGTGATGGTTGATGCCAAAAATCACTCACCCTGTCACCGAGTGCCGATTGGACAAAACATTGCTTTAAAAGCATTCGATTAATAGTTCAGCATCGCATCTTCGGCGAACGAATCCAGTTTGTCATGTTCGACAAACAGCCTGCTGATCCGGTCGGTCAGCCGAGCAAGATAGAATGACTCAAAACGCCGTTCGTCGGTTTGAATGACGGGCCGACCATCTTTGGGGAACGCATAATGCTCTGGACCGTGCACGTAAGTTACTTGCCCTTCTTTGGCGATATCGTGGACACTGACCGTGATATCCGCACGTCCCTTAAAAATCGTTGCTCCCTCATGAATCGAATAGGAGCCCACTTCGATCATCACGACCATATCCGCCTTGAGATCTTTTCCCATCACGGCAATGTCGCTGGCCGACCAACTGTTTTGATCCATCCAGTCTTCAATTTTAGCGGGGCTGATCACCTGAGACTCTTTCAAACCCTGCGAAAGCTTCAAGCTGACGCTTTTTGCAACGGTATAAGTCAGAGTGTCTGGACCGTAGGCTGACTGGTCAGATACGCAAACGACTGCCACCTTCTTGGAATTGAGCCCAGCATACTTTGGGGGAATTTTGTGTCCTTTGACGACATACATTAACGTTGCCAATTGCTCAAAACATCCGGGGCATAACGTCAACATAGTGATCGTCATCAGGATATAGACCCATCTGGAATTCGTCGTTGCCCGTCGTCGTTTCATCATTTTTACTGGTCCTTTGTTAAAGAATCTCAGTCGAAACTCTTAACGCAGTTGATTGAACATTTTGCGGCGGAAGACTAGACGGGATCCCACAGCCGTGCAACATCAATATTGTCATCGAAAAACCGAAAAACTGCTGCGAGTCCTTGCCTTCGCAGCTCCGAGTATCGTCCCCGAGATTCTATTTTGAATCGCCAGAATCGAGTTAGACAGTTTTAGTCCAAGAGAGGAAGAGAGCTGGAACTTTTGCAATCGGAGAGGTTAGGCCACGTTGCGCGATATCTCGATCCGTAAGCAGAATCTATTCGGCTGGAAGCCGCGGCGAAGTTCCATTGCCCTGCAACTATTTTTCGAAATCAAACGTCAAAGGACCAATTAATCGTCCATCTCCATTCGGTCCAAATCTTTTTCAGTGATCTTGATACGGCGAATGGTTTTGGCTTTCCCTGATTTGGGCTCTACTTCGATGACGACGCCTGATATCTGGACATTCTTGGTAGCGACATCGAATGGGACCGGACGAAAGGTAAGAGTCGCCTGCAGAACTTTCTCGATTTTTCGTCCCAGAATGCTTTCGTGCGGACCCGACATTCCGACATCAGAAATGAATGCGGTCCCACCCGGTAGAACCGTTTCGTCGGCGGTTGGAACATGCGTATGAGTACCGCAAACCGCCGAAACTTTCCCATCGAGAAACCGCCCCATCAGCTGTTTGTCGGACGTCGCTTCGGCGTGAAAATCGCAAAACCTGATTTTGACATCAGCGGGAATTTCTTCCAATAATACCTCGGCTCGGTGATACGGACAATCGACGGGCTTCATGAAGACCCGTCCCATCAAGCTGAATACCGCCACTTTTTTTCCGTTGGCGGATTCCACAATCGCAAAGTTTTTGCCGGGTGCTTCGGCTGGATAGTTGGCCGGTTTAACAATATTATCTCGTTCTTCAAGAATCGAAATGATATCCTTCTTGCGATAGATGTGATCCCCTAGCGTGATGCAGTCGATTCCCGCTTTGACAAGTTTGCGATAGATGGAAGGTGAAAGCCCCGATCCGCCGTCGGAATTTTCGGCGTTGGCAATCACCAAGTCGATGGATTCCTGGCGTCGATAAGGCTCGACCGCATCACAAACCAATTCGACTCCCGGTTTCCCTACG
>JBCCSJ010000477.1:0-2939 GCA_039200505.1 Planctomycetota bacterium
AAAACCCACGGCCAGACCCCCGACGATGCCTACTTTAGTATGCGTAGGCTATACCGAACCACCAATGGCCGATTCAATGATGTGATAGGCCAAATCTGTCGCATCAAGCATCGAAAACAGCAGGCTGATTTGACGACCAGCCTATTTGACAGTGCGAGCCGGGCAGAAACGCGAGAAATCGCTGCCCGGATTCAACAAGATGGGTTTTACCAATTTCCCAGGAAGCTTCCGCTATCGCTTTGCGATCAACTTCTCGAGTTCGCTTCGACGACTCCCGGACGACCCATTTCGCTGGATGCCCAGCCGCAAGATTTGGAAGTTTTCAATCGCTCCAACCCATCCACCGTCCGTCACCAATTTCAACCTGAAGACTTGATTCCGCAACCAGTCGTTGGACAGCTGGCGACCGACCCCTACTTTTTTGATATTGCCCAGCACTACCTGGGATTCAATCCCGTATTAGACCAATTGACGATGTGGTGGAGTGCTCCAGGAGACGTCCAGCTTCAATCGCGCGCGGCACAATTGTATCACTTTGACATGGATCGGTTTCGATTTGTCAAGTTCTTCGTCTATCTGACTGACGTCCATGAAAAAAATGGACCGCATTGTTATGTGCGAGGCTCTCATTTGCGAAAACCGAAACAGCTGCTTCGCGATGAACGCATTTCCGATGACGAAATTTCACAACACTATGCAAGCGATGACTTGGTCGAACTTACGGGGCAACGAGGAACGATGCTGGCGGTCGACACCCGAGGATTTCACAAAGGCAAACCGCTGACCGAAGATGATCGACTGATTTTTCAGCTTCAATTCGCTGATTCGTTGTTCGGGCAAAACTACCCGTCCCTCGAAATTCCGAACGGATTGTCTCAGGACACGGCACTGCGAATCGCTTCCAATCAGCGATGCTATGGAAGTTACCTCGTATCTAAAAATGGAACTCACTGATGCGACTGATTCCAAAACTTGAATACCGACAAGCGTTGAAAATCAATTTTATCCGCAGATGGATCGGTGCCTACCGTCTTCAAAAATCGCTCTTGAGAAGGGGAATTCGAACTCTCGACTCGAGCCAGTCGACCAAAGAAACGCTTCAGCACAACTTGAAAAGCTTGAAAGATTTTTCCAATCGCCGAATGGAGTTGCTAATCCGGCCCCTGTCAGTCATCGAAACCGTACAGCCCTCCAGCCGAGTGTTATTGATCGGGCCGAGAAATGAGAACGATCTATTGATTGCTTCTACTTATTTGGATATTCCAATCCATCTGATTCGTGGACTTGACTTAATCAGTTATTCGAAACAGATCGATCTGGGCGACATGCATCAAATGCCGTACGACGACGACCAGTTTGATATCGTGATCTGCGGCTGGACACTCAGCTACTCGGCCCACCCTCAAAAATTGGCCGACGAAATGAGCCGTGTTTGTGCTCCCGGCGGTCTGATTGCGGTCGGGGTTGAGTACTCCGAACTTGACGAATCCGGCTATCGCCAACTACTTGGATACAACCTTTCCGTGCCGGGAATGGACCGAATCAATTCGGTTCCGCAAATCCTTGATCTGTTTGGACAGCGTGTCGACGAAATCATGTTTTCTCACAATGCACCCAATAAAATCAGTCATGCACCGACCGGCAAAGTCGATAACCCTTCTTCGGTAGCGACCATCTTTTCGGTCCATTGATGTTGCGTTCGATCGAATGGGACTTTTTCTAAGTCGCTTACTTCTCGCAAAAATCTTGGTTACACACCTGGTTATTCTTTCTTAAATCAGCCAGTAAAAAATCCTAGAAAAATTGTCACCCCGAGAGCATTGGCGACAGGAAATAGATAGAAAAGTTGTGGAAGATAGTCGCCACAACTACGAATACGAAACTGCGGATTGGCTTGATTCTGGTGGTTCGTTGAATTTCCTGTGATTGAATCGTAGTCGATCTTAATTCCAAAATGGGGTACCAATGTTAACTTCTAGTCTATTTTCAAAACGATGGATGATCGCTCACATGTTGCTGGGGTTGGTTTGCGTGGACCCTGTTTTCTCATTTTCTTCTACGATTCACGCACAAGAAAGCTACCTGTTTCAACAAGTGGCAGTGTTCGACGGACTGGAAAATTCTGGATTCGCAGACGTCCTTATTTCCGATGGAAAAATCCAGCAAATCGCATCGGAGATACAGCCTGATTCGTCGACGGTCGTCATTGATGGAACCGGAAAAACTCTTTTGCCAGGTTTCATTGATTGCCATACCCATGTTTGGTTCGAATCGCAGCTTCGGCAAGCGTTGGTATTCGGAGTGACGACCGAATTGGACATGATGTCGAGTCCCCCAATGGCTTCTCTGTTTCGCAAGTCGCAGCAGGACGGCAAATCGGATGATCGGGCGGATTTCTTTTCGGCGGGTGCAGCAGTGACTGTCAAAAATGGACACGGCACTCAATTTGGGCTACCGGTACCTACCCTTGAGTCCGCGGCTGAGGCGGGGACCTTCGTGAGCACCCGCATTCGTGAAGGATCCGACTATATCAAAATCATCTACGAAGACGGTAGTTCGTACGGCGGACGAATGCCCTGTCTCTCCAAAGACATGTTGGTCGCCTCCATTGCGGCGGCCAAACAGAACGGTAAGCTCGCCGTGGCTCACGTCAGTACTGCCGAAGGGGCTCGACTTTGTATTGAAAACGGAATCGACGGATTAGTGCATCTATTTGCAGAATCTGAAATCAAGAACGGCTTGGTGTCGTTGGCCCAATCAAAAGGTATTTTTGTGGTTCCAACGGCCGCCGTGATTTCAAACGCATCGGGCAAAAATTCAACATCTCGTCTTGTAAACGATCGTTCAATCGATCCTTTTTTGACTAACGAAAATTTGGCCAATCTGGCCAAGACCTTTCCAGTCTCGCCCAGCAGCAAGAATGACTGGGGGCTATTGAA
>JBCCSJ010000478.1:0-2916 GCA_039200505.1 Planctomycetota bacterium
CAACCGAAAAAGTCCCCTTCCAAAACGTGGAGTTTGTTTCCGCCGATGGGACACGTTTGCATGGTTGGTTTGCAGATCACCCGGACCCCATCGGAATCGCGTTAGTCTGCCACGGAAATGCAGGGAATATTACAAGCCGAGGTGATAGTCTGATGATCCTGAATCGACGACATCAGCTCGCGGTGATGATTTTTGACTACCGAGGTTACGGCCAAAGTGATGGAAGGCCCGATGAACAGGGACTTTATGCTGATGCCCGCGCTGCACGGGCGTGGCTCGCAAAACGAAAACAGGTATCCGAGCAGGACATCATTTTGATGGGCCGATCACTGGGTGGGGCAGTTGCAGTGGAAATGGCCGCCAGTGATGGTGCACGCGGTTTGGTTTTGGCCAGCACCTTTACTTCCATGCCCGCGGTCGCTAACAATCTTTTGCCCTTTTTTCCTGCCAAGTTTTTGATGAGCCAACAGTTCAATTCGATTGAAAAAATTGCGAACTACAAAGGGCCACTTTTGCAATCGCACGGCGACTCGGACGAATTGATTCCATTCCGTCAAGGCCGACAGCTATTCGAAGCTGCCAAGGGTCAGAAAACTTTCGTCAGGATTCTAAACGCCGGACACAACGATCCGCAATCGGAAGAATATCGACAAAAGCTAGACGAATTTTTGTTGGGAATCAAAACCCAATAGTTCATGAAATAATTAACTAACGAATCGTGAGCTACAACGCGTTAAATTCGCAATCGCACGAGTTGGCTCTGCCGTTGTTGTTTTGAAGTTAAGATCATCAACCACCGTTCGGTACCTCTGGGGAACCACAATGCGGATACTTACCATTCCCACCTTCTGAAAATGAGAACGCAACAAATGAGTGAAAAAATTGTTGAATCTTTAAGACAGGTCGTTGCCGACACTTATGCCCTCATTGGCCAGACCCATATTTGCCACTGGAACGTTCGAGGCCCATCGTTTTTCTCGCTGCATACGGCATTTGAGGAGCAATACACCGAACTATTTGCTGCTGTCGACGATATCGCAGAAAGAATTCGAGCCAAAGGCGCACTGGCCCCCGGAGGATTGGCAGCGTTAGCCAAAATGGCGGCTATCGAAGAAATTGCAGAAGACGCGTCCGCTCAAGAAATGGTCAATCATTTGGTCACCGCCAATAGTAAACTATTAAGTGATTTAAAAACCGCGCGAGACTGTGCCAGTGAGGAAGGGGATTCGGAGACCGAGGATTTGTTAATCGCGAGGATCCAGGTTCACGAAAAAACTGTATGGATGCTGCGCAGTTTTCTTGCGTGATTTCCACCTCGCGATCAATGGACGGCGATCACTAAAAACCATCTACGTCGGCGTTCCCCAAGCCGACGTTTTTTATTGGGCTTCGCAGAAGATCAAGTCGACGACCAAGGAGCTTTCCTATCGCCGATCGGTAACTTGAGCCATTGACCTCTCTGATTTAGTCAATTTCCACTTGCGGCTTTCGTACGATTTCAAACTCACTAAATTCACGAATATCGAACCGGGGAACGCTTACTTCAGCCCTAAACTCGGGCCAGTTCGCCTAATATGACTTTCTTTTCAGGTATTAGTGCCTCGAATCGTGGATAAAGGCAATGCGGGTAAAGTTTGCGGGTAAGACAAACTTTTCACGTAGGGGAGAGGGGACCGACAATCGGGATTTAGTTGTTAAAGGCTAACGATTATTCCGATTTTTACAAATGTAACTGATTTTATGAGTTTATCGGTTTTAACTATTTCAAAAACGAAATTGGCAAGGTTCCATGAATCGGGTGGTCGAATTCATTCTGCTATTTCTGTTTGCACTTTTGTGCAACGCGGATCTTCGTGCACAGAATTATCCGACCACTTCCTTTCCAATTCTTGAAACGAGTAAAAAAACTCGTTTTGGTATCGAACCGCCAGTGATTCCCGACGGGATGTCGATCAACCGCCAGTCAAACTTCGAAGCAATGTCTCCCGATAGTTGGGAAACTCCTCTGACAAATCAAATTCCCAACCTTGGTACGACCAATGAAGTGGGACCCATAAACTTAGGCCCTGCACCTAGTCAATTGGACTCGAATCTTAAAAATCAGCCTCAAAATTCGGCTGGTAATTTTCAACAAACCGGTTTTCCTTCCAACAATAGTCAGCCTTTCTCTTTGTTAAACAATGCGATTCAGGATCAGTCGCGATACCCGCTGGAAAAGCCGTCAAATTTGAAACCGCCCAACTATGCTCGCGGTTTGCAACTAGAAAATGCTGACGGGACCATACAGGCACCTGATTCTGAGCTTCAGCCGCCCAGCCAACCCCAAGCTCCCGTCGAATATCACCAGAATCTTCGCAACTACGGGCCTTTTCCCGACGTAGCAGTGCCGTTTCGTCCGAATCCCCAATCGGAACTCTATGGAAATTTGACTGGGCAACCCAATGCCAAAGGTCATATAATGTCAGGCTGCGATGTTTATGGTTCATCGGATTGCCCCACGGGCGACTATCAACCCATCATCCAGGGAATCGAACCTGTAGTGTACCGGCCTGATTTGGGGCATCGAGAATCTTATCCGGTCAATCGCAATCTTGGTTCGGTTGACCGAGGGCAAGTTTACGACTTCGAAGACAAGAAAAAAGATTACCCAAAAATTGGCGAAATTCTGGCGACCGGCCGGTATTTTGGATCAGGCACTTTGCTGGTCTGGGAACCTCATTTTCAAGCCAACACTGCGATCAATGTAGCTGGTGTCGGCCCCGAATCGACTCAAGTTTTTCAATTCAGCCGGGAGGCAGCACCACGGTTCGAATTTGGGTTTGAATCGACCTTTGGACCAGGGATCGAATTTAGCTATTGGGAATTCGAAGGAGATTCCAAGCCTGCCGAATTTACAAGCAACGGCACTCAACAAGG
>JBCCSJ010000479.1:0-2888 GCA_039200505.1 Planctomycetota bacterium
AAGGCTCAATTCAATGTTGCCATTGTAAGCTTCGAAATCGAGCGGGTTGTCAGAACCGACACTCTCAAACGAAATCGTGAGATCCCCATTACGACTGTAAGCGTTTGCCGAGCCCGATATTCCCGTCAGCTCGATCGACCCATGTTGGCTTTCAGCCTTGATCGCTCCGGTGACTCCTTTGGCCCGGATGCCATTATCATAAGAGTCGAGATCAAGATCGATATTTTGTGGAACCCTGATGCGAAGATTTAAATCGTAATCCTGATTATAGGAATCAAATTCAATGAGGTTGTATTCAACATCGGTGTCGATATCGTATTGAGGCGTGAAAAAACGTTGAATTTTCGATTCAGAATTGTCCGGTTTCAAATACTCCGAAGGCTTCAAAATTTCGATAACAATTCCCGGCTGTTCATGGGTTGCAACGTCGATAAAGCCGCGTTTCACATCCACTTTAAGTTTTCCCTTTTTACCTTGCCGGGGTAACATCACCTTCACTGTGCGAAATACGCCAGGATCATCGCTCGAATCCTGTACTTCAATATTTTTTTCCGACAATTTGTTATTTTTTGAGCCGTCGGAAAGCGGCATCGCGAATGCGACGATCGTGAATATCAGTAAAGCCATGGTCAAGCAAACTCCTACTAAAAACGGGGTAACGAAACGGGTTGAATTTTGAGAACTCGACTCCAACAGATCGTTCGGAATTGCCATTCGATCGGGTTGATAAACATGAGCCAAACAGCTTTCCAGCCAATCGCGAACCTGGGCCGAGTTTGGCCGCTCGTCAGGTGATTTGGAATGCATGGTTTCCACCAATCGGCACAACCATTTCGGGACGTCCGGATTAATGTCGCGGATAGATGTTGGGAATTCGTCAGTGATTTTTCGAAGAACGCCGAAAGATGTTTTGGCTCGAAATGGTCGCTTACCGGTACATAGTGAGTAGAGAACGCTTCCTAAGCTAAAGATATCACTGGCACAGTTGACCGCATCCCCACGGGCTTGTTCCGGTGACATAAATTCCGGTGTTCCGGTAATCGCCCCGGTTCGGGTCATCGTGGCGTCATCGATGGTACGAGCCAGCCCAAAATCGGTTATCAAAGCGGTTTCGACTCCCGTATCTAGCATGATGTTCGATGGTTTTATGTCACGATGGATCAACCCTTTTTGATGGGCAGCGGCCAAACCAGCAGCCACCTGGCTTCCGATCCTCAAAATTTCGCTAAGTTCCAGCGGCCCACGGCGGTCAAGTCGCTGTTGCAACGACTCGCCTGGGATGTATGGCATAACCAAGTATGGCAATTCGCGTTCGGTCGACACTCCATGAATCGCAACGACATTGGGGTGAAGGACTCCGGCGGCCGCTTTAGCTTCTCGGGCAAATCGATGACGGGCTGTTCCGCAAGCAGCTAACGTCGGGTTCATCAATTTGAGTGCCACCACCCTGTCCAGTGTGGGGTCAAACGCTTTCACGACTACCCCCATGGCACCACTGCCAACGACCCCCAATACCTCGAAACTCCCCATTCGGCCAAGAGACGTAGGTTCATCTGTTGGATCCAGCAAACTCAGAATCTGACGAATCGAAAATGGCAGTTCATTATTGCAACCGTCTTCCGATCGGAGCGGATAGTTTTCCGTGGTTGGCTCGCCCACTGGAGTTGTTCTCGAATCCTTTTGCGACAAAAAAGATTGAACCTGCTGCCAACGCGAAGAGATAGCCGCGAGCCGTTCCAATTCCTGGGCACACGAATCACAGTGATCCAAATGCGAAATCAGATCCCGTTCTTGTTGCTCCGACAGAGTCTCTTCGAGAAAATGAACCAGAGTGTCCGTTTTGCAAAGGTCCTGTTTCATTGATAGGACTCCTCTATTTCGGAAATGACTTGCGAAAGCTGTTTCATGATCCGACTACGTGCCGCATAGATCGCTCCGACTGACTTTCCCAGTTCCCGAGCTGCCTCGTCAATGGAAACTCCATCGATCGCCGTGATTTTGAACGCTGTCCAATTCTCGTGATTGACCCGAGTTTTTACTTGCTCCGCTGCCCGCAGATAAAGCTGCCGTTGGTATTCCAGGTCGAGTTCCTGCTCACTGGGAATCAAGCTCAATTGTTCGAACTGTTCCGCACCAAAACCGTCGCCACCCAATCCCCGATCAGGCGGACGCCGAGTCAGAGCATTGATTGTGGCATTCTTGGCAACGCGAAGAATCCAGTGACGGAACCGCGAATTTTGATCCTGTTTTTGCCAGCGGGCAATTGAGTTGGCAACGGAAACGAAAACTGTTTGGACCAAATCAAGTGCATCTGCATGTTGTAAACCACGAGATACCGCGACACCGTAAACGACCGGTCGATAGATTTCGACGAATTCTTCCCACGCTTCTCGGTTCTCTTGCGATCTGATCTGCAAAAGTAAGCTTTCTCGGGTTTCGGGTAGATCGGCCACGACGTGATTCTTTTCGCCTGAATTTTGAATTCCGAATTATTAAACACGGCCCAAACAGAAATCTGACGTGACCATCCAAAAACGACCATATTTGAAGATGTTCAAGGAGGCACATAAGCGGAGATTTGGCCCGTGGTGTCCCCCAAAACCGGGATGGCGGGAAATCTCGCCGCCAGTAGCAAACATTAGTTCTAGGCGGCAAAAAGCCCACGAACCTTGGACTTTCAAACCTTTATAATCACAACAGATACTAGAAAAACTTCAATCTTGATATGTTTGCTTCGTTTCCGTATGCATCACCTATATTTTTGGGTGACAACTTTGCATAGAAACGACTTTTAAGCCAATTCAAGTCTCAAATTAGTAAGAAAAGCAACGTGAATATTTCAAACCCTACTGTTGAAGAACACGAAGATCCATTGAAGGCAGCGGTCA
>JBCCSJ010000480.1:0-2872 GCA_039200505.1 Planctomycetota bacterium
ACCAAACATGGAAACTCCATAAAGATTGGGAAGATTTGCATGCGAGCTGCCCCATGTTGATTCGTGATGTGGACGGAAATGGATTCAATGATCTCATTTGGGGTAAAGGACATGATTACGGTCTAATGCTTTGGCTTTCCAAAGGGGTTGGTCGCGATGGACGACTCCAGTTTGATAAAATCGTCGTCGATGACCGATTTTCACAGCCCCACGCGCTTCATTTTGCAGACATCGACGGGGACGGACGAGAAGAATTGATTACCGGTAAAAGAGTACGAGCCCATAATGGTCGTGACCCAGGTGGCAACGAAGTTCCCTGCATGTACTACTATCAATGGGATGCTGGAAAATTTAAGCGATTTGTAATCGACGAAGGGCATGTCGGGACTGGCCTTCAAATTAGAACGGCTGACTTAAATCAAGATGGAAAATTAGATATCGCAGTAGCCGGCAAAGATGGGACTTGGATCCTGTTCAATCAAGGAACCAAATAACATCCGAATGATCGCTGACAAATCCAGGATCCGGACGCAAACTAATTTTTTTAAAGACAATTTGGACAAGTGAGGGAACAGCATTGAAAGAAATCCTGATTTCAATCATGTTCTGAACTTCAGAAATTAAATTGCCTTACGAAATGAAAAAATTTCGGGGTGCGAATAAGAAAAAGGCAAGCAGATGCAAAAAACGGGACCCTTAGACATCTTCAGAGAAGCCAAACACTGGAAAACCGATATTCCGTCGGGTTTGGTCGTATTTTTAGTGGCCATTCCTCTTTGCCTAGGAATTGCGTTGGCCTCAGGCGGAACAGCAATGTCAGGCATCATTGCCGGAATTGTGGGTGGCTTGATTGTGACGCTGTTTAGCAATTCCTCCCTCGGAGTGAGTGGACCGGCTGCCGGCTTAGTCGCAATCGTTGCTCCTGCAATCTCGCAGTTAGGATTTGAAAACTTTCTGCTGGCTGTTGTCCTATCGGGCGTGATTCAGTTTCTGCTGGGACTCTTTAAAGCTGGAACCATCGGTTACTATTTCCCTACCTCGGTAATCAAAGGGATGCTCGCGGCCATCGGTTTGATTATTATTCTTAAACAAATTCCACACGCATTGGGTTATGACAAAGATTACGAAGGCGATATGGCTTTTTCACAAGCTGATGGTCATAACACGTTTTCAGAAATCTATTATGCTCTCTCCAACCCCAGTACTGGCCCCGTCATTGTCACTTTGGTCTGTTTAGCCATTTTGATCATCTGGCAAACCAAAATCATTTCGAAATTTTCATGGAGCAAAATAATTCAGGGCCCGCTCGTCGCCGTGGTCGCCGGCATTTTGCTGAACTTGGCGTTCTTTCAAACGCCGATCAAAATTGATGAAGACCATTTGGTCCAGCTGAATCCCAAGGCTGCCAAAAAAATTGCAGGGATCGACGACGAGGAGCCTGCGGATGCCAATGAAGAAGATTCTAAAAAAGAAGCCGGCGGGTTCGAATTCAAGTATCCGCATTTTGAACCTTCCGGAATCACATCCGCCGACGTTCAAATCGGACACGGATCTCACGGTGGCGGAAGCACCAATGCGGCCGTTGCAATCAAGGATGCCATCACCAAGTTGGATGAGTTTGGCAAAAAACTGGGCAAGTTAACCGATAGTTCAATTGCAACCAATTTGAAGCCCGCAATCGCCGATGTCAAAGCCTCGTTAAGTTCCACCGGAGAGGCGGTTGATTCAACCGGCATTGAACTTAAAAAGCTTGAGGAAGCGATCGACAAAGTATCCAATCAAGAGATCGCATTCGGCATGAAAAACGCCATCTCGGGAATTCAAGAAGTGATCAAATCAGATGCTCCGGAAGGATCCATTTCACCCTTCCGCGCCGGATTCATGATTTTTGTTACCGCCATGACGCTCGCAATCGTCGCCAGTTTGGAGTCGCTTTTATGTGCCGAAGCCACTGACAAACTTGACCCGCAGCGTCGACAAACGGATTTGAACCAGGAACTGAGAGCTCAGGGAATTGGAAACTTTGTGTCAGGCATGATTGGTGGACTACCAGTAACTCAGGTGATTGTACGAAGCTCGACCAACATCCAGTCAGGCGCCCAGTCTCGTTTCGCGTCGTTCGTGCACGGAATTTTTCTAATCGCTTGCGTCATTGCAATCCCGAACATTCTAGAATTAATCCCATTGGCAAGTTTGGCCGCTATTTTATTCGTTGTCGGATACAAGTTGGCTCACCCATCAAAATTCAAAGCGATGTACAGTCAGGGTTGGACTCAGTTTCTACCGTTTATCATCACCATTGTTGCGATCCTCTGGACTGACCTTTTAATTGGTATTGGAATCGGGTTGATCGCTTCTTTATTTTTCATTTTGCGAAGTAGTTATTTCAAGTCGTTGTGGCTCAAAAAAGTCGAAGTGGATGGTAAAACCGTCCATCGCTTGACGCTTGCCGAAAGAGTTTTCTTTATCAATAAAGGGAACATCCAGGCTGCGATTCAGGACGTTGCACCCGGAAGCAAAGTGATTGTAGATGCTTCCAACACGGTCCACATGGATCAGGACGTGATCGACATCTTCAATGACTTCAAAACTCAAGCGGAATTTGATGACATTGAGATCGAGTGGATTTCAACGCCAGGTGAAGCGGAACAAACCGATCCTGCCAGAATCCAACAATTGCAAGATTAGTGGAAATCGAAAAGACGTTTTGATGTTTCAAAAGCGAGCTTAGAACACAATTAGCCGTTTGGTCATTAGCCCAGTTATTCGTACCCACATAAGTAGCCGCTTGAGCATCCCCAGTTTGTTACTCGCACTATGCGGCATCGGAACGATGCGACTTTTGTCCTTATTCGATTGCCGAATCTTGATC
>JBCCSJ010000481.1:0-2864 GCA_039200505.1 Planctomycetota bacterium
CAACGACATACCGCGGCAGCGGCACTATCGAATGCAGACTGGTGGCCGAATCAACTTAACCTGAAAATTTTGCACCAGAATCCTCCCTGCACCAGTCCGATGCCTGAGGACTTTAGTTATGCCGAGGAGTTTTCGAAGATTGATCTTGAGGAGTTGAAGCAGGAAATCATCACGGTGATGACCACTTCGGTCGACTGGTGGCCTGCCGATTACGGACATTATGGTCCGCTCTTCATCCGAATGGCATGGCATAGTGCGGGGACTTATCGAGTTGGAGATGGTCGCGGTGGGGCGTCTGCAGGGACCCTTCGGTTTGCTCCTCTCAACAGCTGGCCCGACAACGCAAATCTTGATAAGGCTCGTCGTTTGTTATGGCCTGTCAAAAAGAAATACGGAAGAGCGCTATCGTGGGCCGATTTGATGGTCTACACCGGCAATGTGGCGCTTGAGCACATGGGATTTGAAACTTGCGGTTTTGCAGGTGGTCGAGAAGACGTATGGGAACCAGAAGGAGACATTTACTGGGGTCCGGAAACCGAATGGCTTGGCGACAAACGATACACCGGCGAACGGGATCTGGAAAATCCATTGGGCGCCGTTCAAATGGGACTGATCTATGTGAACCCTGAAGGCCCTAATGGACATGCCGATCCACTAAAAGCTGCCTACGATATTCGAGATACATTTGGACGCATGGCGATGAACGACGAAGAGACTGTCGCTTTGATCGCCGGTGGTCACACATTCGGGAAAGCTCATGGAGCGGCCAGTGACGCCGAATTTGTCGGGCCTGAACCTGAAGGAGCCACGCTCGAAGAGCAAGGCTTGGGTTGGAAAAACAGTTTTAGATCTGGAAAGGGGGCTGACACGATTACTTCGGGGCTCGAAGGAGCCTGGACCAGCAACCCGACTGCCTGGGATAACGAATACTTTGACAATCTTTTCCGATACGACTGGGAATTGAAGACCAGCCCCGGAGGTGCTCAGCAATGGACACCTGTTAAAAATGGCGTTCCTGTTGCCGAGGCCCCCGATGCCCACATCGATGGCAAAACGGACCCGGTTATCATGTTCACGACTGATTTGTCGTTGCGAATGGACCCCGCTTACGAAAAAATCTCCCGTCGATTCCACGAGCATCCCGACCAATTTGCCAAAGCGTTTGCCGAAGCATGGTACAAACTGACTCATCGAGATATGGGTCCGGTTTCGCGATGCCTGGGATCTCAGGTTGCCGAGCCTCGAATTTGGCAGGATCCCGTTCCCGATGTGGATCACGAATTGATTGGTGAATCCGAAATCGCGGAATTGAAATCGACGATTCTTGCGACGGGTCTTTCGATCGGCCAACTGGTGCGAACCGCTTGGGCATCGGCTTCGACGTTTCGGGGAACCGACAAACGGGGAGGAGCTAACGGAGGTAGGATTCGATTGGCACCACAAAAAGATTGGGAGGCCAACAACCCAGAAGAACTTGCCAACGTTATCCCGGTTCTTGAAAAAGTAGCCGATGAATTCAATGCATCCCGAACCGACAGTGTCAGAGTCTCGTTTGCTGATGTGGTAGTCTTGGGCGGTTGTGCCGCTGTCGAGGCCGCTGCGAAGGTGGCAGGTCACGAATTGACCGTTCCATTTTCTCCGGGGCGTACCGATGCCACCGACGAGATGACCGAAGTGGAATCGTTTGGCTATCTGGAACCGACTGCCGATGGATTTCGAAACTACGTCTATCTGGAAGACGGATTTGATCGAACTACCGAAGAACTTCTGGTGGACAAAGCTCACTTGCTGACTTTGTCGGCGCCCGAGATGTCAGTGTTACTGGCCGGCTTGAGAGTATTGAACAACAACCATGGCGAATCGAAAGTAGGTGTCCTTACGGATCGGCCAGAGCAATTGACAAACGACTTCTTTGTCAACTTGATTGACATGGGAATCGAGTGGAAGCAACACGCTCATTGCAGCCATCTTTACGAAGGTCGTGAATACGGCACTGAAAATGTGAAGTGGCAGGCTTCCGCGGTGGATTTAGTTTTTGGATCTAACAGTCAGCTACGAGCGATCGCCGAGTCTTACGCCAGCGATGATGGTGGCGACTCGTTCGTGAAAGACTTTGTAACAGTTTGGAACAAAGTTATGAATCTGGACCGATTTGATTTGGTCTGATTTTCGTCCAGCCATCGGTTGGTTGAGCCATTTGAAAATGAAGAAGCCCATCGCGAGATGGGCTTTTTTCATGGCATTCAAACTGATTGTCGGAAACAATCTGAAGGATTTGGGTCTAATCAGATCCGGTAAACCGCTTGATCGTTTGATAAAGTTCATCCGGAGTTTGAGCCGATCGGATGGCTTTTAGGCAATCGTCGTTGAGCGCGATTTTGGCAAGCTCGGAAAGAATTTCCAGGTGTGCCTGTCGGTCCGAAGGGGGGCCCATCGTAAAGAAGCAAACGTCGACTTTGGAGTTATTCGGGCCTCCAAAATCAATCTCTTTTTCAAGAGTAAAAACGGCGATCGTAGAACTACCAGACGGGGCACGCGACAGCGTAGCATGAGGCATGGCGACCCCTTTGCCAACCGAAGTCACTTGCATCTGCTCACGTTCCCAAAGGGCCGTGTTGATGATGACCGGGCTGATTTCATCCTGATAATGTCGAGCCAGTCTTTCGGTTGCGTGTCGGAAAAGGTCTTCCTTTTTGGGGATTGTGATCTTGGTCTCGATCGACTCGGGAGACAGGTACTTAAAAATATCTGGCTTCCCTTCGTTACCTCGTCGAACCACGTTGAAAACATCGTGGATCTGCTCGATCGGGGTTTTCAGTCGCAGGACGCTGCAGGCGGCTTCACGAGTCAATTTGTCTTTTTCA
>JBCCSJ010000482.1:0-2863 GCA_039200505.1 Planctomycetota bacterium
CCCGAATTGGTGTCCGAAGAATTCGGTGACGTCGGGCCTCAGAGCGATTTATATTCGTTGGGCTTTTCTGCGTTGGAGTTACTGGTCGGTCCTGATTTTGATTCGCTTTTTCCCGACCTGATCGCATTTGGGCGAGATCCGCAGATGGCGTGGATGATGTGGCACTGTTCGGCGGATCGGAGTTTTCCACCCATTCAAAGCCAATTACAAGGAGTTCCAGACGATCTTGCCAATGTCATTGAAAAATTGACAAGCAAACGTCAACAGGTTCGATATTCTGATGCCAAAGAGGTCATTTCGGATCTCCGTAGCGGTGGCCACCCTGTCGGAACAGCCTTGAAGAAACAGGAGGACGCAGACGCCGAAGACGCGAAGAAGAAAAAGAGACAATCTCGGTTGCGCGCTGCGGCCATTTGCCTGGTGAGTATTATTTTGTGCGCCATGATGTTATTGTGGCCTAAACCAGAAGAACCGGTCGCCTATCAGGCTCCGCCATCGGTGAGAGGCGTCGTCGAAAATGTTTTGGAACATGATGGCAAATTTGTCCTGGATGTTGATGGGGATTGGCGAGACATCACGCTGTACCAAGGGGATCAAGTCATTCTAAATCGTAAGGAAAGGCATCTTCGCGACGTCGAAAAAGGCGACCGCGCGGTGCTGACTTGGCAGTTGGACGACAACGGGCAAGAGTATCTCAAAGTAGTTGCGTTCCGGCCAGAACATTTTTCAGGCCGAATAACTGAAGTGGACGAACAACAATCGAACTTTCGTTTTCGAGTTGAAAGTGAGGAAGGGGGCGAGGGGGAAACATTCCATTTATCAGTAACTGACGAAACAAAGATCGTCGTGAATCAAGAGAACCAAGCCGACAACGTTCCGTTTACGATCGATAATTTAGAAGTCGACGATCAAGTGGAGGTGGATCTCTCGGATGATACCACCGGCATGTTAGCTTTGGCGATTAAAGCAATTCGATTAATGCCCTTGGAAGGGATTATCCAAAAACTGCAACCTCGTAAAGGCACCATGACGATCGCTACCAAGGAAGGATCGAACGAGAATTTGGTCGAATTGAAACTGCATGAAAAATGCAAGATCACGCTGAACGGGGTTTCGGCCATTTACGATCAGTTGTTGACACCCATGGATATTGAAATCGGAGATCGAGTTCAAGTGATGCATGATGTCAAAATCGCCAGTATCGAGGCTTACCGTCCGTTCAAAGATCAGGGACGAATCCTTTCGGTAAAACCGGACCGAAATGTTTTCGTCATCAAAAGCCAGTCTTCTACCCAGCCAAAAACCTATCGTGTTGATGCCAAAACTCAGATCTACCTTGGGGAACAATCCGTCCAGCTAGATGAATTGCGAGCCAACGATACCGTTCAGGTCGGCCACGAAATGCCTGACGAGGAAAGTCCAACTTTGATTTCGTTGACCGCAGTTCGCCCGTCCGATCGCAAGAAATGGGCCATTTTAATAGCCAACCAGAAATTCAATTCTCCAAAGTTACCATCGGTGGATACTTCAATTCGCAATATCAAGGCAATTGAAAAAATGATAACGACTCGTTATGGAACACCCGCCAATCAGCTTAAGATTTTCGAAAATGAAGGCCGCATCAGGTTGGAGCAGGAAATTCCTCGCACGCTCAATCGTTTAAAATCAGATTCAGAGATTCTGGTTTACGTGGCGACCCGCGGATTTTGTGAACCTGGAAAAAATTCCTATCTTGCCACTCGCGATTTTGATGTCAATGAAATGGACGCGACCGGATTAAAACTCGATTGGTTGATCGATCAGCTTGATGCATGTCAAGCGAATAAGAAACTAATCCTTTTGGATTTAGCCACCGAAATTCAGGCGGGAGATTCTGTTTTAACCAGCACAAAGCAAATGGTGAACGAGGTGAGATCGTTGCACCGAGGAGGCTATCCCCGATTTACTCACGTATTTGCCAATTCCAGTACGCCAGGTCCAACGCCGGAGGCCATGCCATCGGGGCCCTCATTATTGGGCGAAGCTTTTGCCGAAGCCCTCTCCGGGAAGGCTGACAAGGAAAAGGACTTAAATGTTGAAACAACCGAATTGACGAAATACCTCGGAATTCGAGTCAACGATCTTGCTAAAGCACAAAATAAAGATCAAATCACTTTCCTTTTCACTCCGGACGCGACACCTCCCAGGCTGTCAGATGCCATACAGAAAAGGGTGCTGGACTTGATGTCTGAATTTTCTGATGCCAGGTTCGATCCTGCCGAAATTCTCGGAAAGGCCAGTTCGATCGCCCGTGACGCTGGCGATCAACCAGAACCTAATGTGGTTGCTGGATTAATTTTGATCAAAAGAGGAAAAACGGCTGACGCCCTGAAGCTGTTGGAAGAAGTGCGTTTGAGCCATAAGTCTTACTTGCCCGCCCAACAATCGGTCATCTGGATCCACTTTTTCAAACGACATTATGATACGGGAGTTCGCAAAATCACGGACATGCTTCAAAGCATTCCTGTTCCCGAAAAGGGCGATATGTTGGCAGAGTCAACACTGGAAAAGCTGGAATGGGCCGGGCGATTGCGAGAATTAGCAGGAGATTCTCCTTGGAACACGAGGCTTCCGTCGGCAGACGAATTGGAAGACTGTGATCAGGCGATAGGAAAGTTTGGACCGGAGGCAATCCAAAAGTACGAACAAGGCCGTCTTGCGACCCGTAAGGTTTTATCAGAGTTTCGCGAGGCGATTGATGCTGACAAGAATGCAGAAGAAGTATTACTGCAAAAAAGGGTGAATTCGTTTGTCGACCCAATCGCCAGTGCAGCGACCATGAAAGAGATCCAGAATGGCTTAAATGATTAGCGGCATTTAACGG
>JBCCSJ010000483.1:0-2857 GCA_039200505.1 Planctomycetota bacterium
CTGGAATGTATTCAAACAGCAATGTCCCAAAATCAGGTTGCCCCGTTTTCGGACAAACGGATGTAAATTCCGGGCAGGTAATCTCAATTCGGTAATCTCGATCGGGAAAGGCATTATCAAAAGTCTCGAGAGTATCGCGAAAGTTTTCGGACATGCGTAAAATCTCAAATGTTATCGTTTCGAATCTTATTCAACATACTCAATCCTTCAGGACAGAAAAGCGGGCATGCTGATTTCTGAAATTTATTGCTCGCGACAAGGGGAGGGTCTGCTAACAGGCACCCCGAGTGTTTTTGTCCGGACCAGCGGCTGCAATTTGAGATGCGGATTTTGCGACACTCCGTTCGCTTCTTGGGAACCGGAAGGTCATCAAATGGGACTCCAGGAAATTGTCGAGGCTATCGTTTCGTATCGGGAGGAAGCCAAGCACGTTGTGATTACCGGTGGTGAGCCAATGCTCCCGAAACAAATCGTGCACCTTACCGAAAAACTCAACGAGCTCGAATTTCACATCACTATCGAAACGGCCGGGACTATTTTTCATAAGCTGGCGTGCGACCTCATTTCGATCAGCCCCAAATTAAAAAATTCAGACCCGGATGCTCAACGCGCCGGTCCTTGGCTCCATCGTCACCGGACCAATCGCCATCGACCCGACGTCGTTCGCCAACTGATGAATCAATACCGTTATCAACTTAAGTTTGTAGTCGATTCAGACCAAGATCTTATCGAGGTAGAAAAATATCTGGCTCAGATTGAGCCCTACTCTCCGAACCGAGTTCTTTTAATGCCTGAAGGGATCGAGTTGTTGCAACTTGAAAGAAAAGAAGCGTGGCTTCGGCCCGCTTGTGAATCTCGCGGATTTGTTTTCTGCCCTCGTATGCATATCCAGTGGTATGGAAATAAGCGAGGCACCTAGTTTCCGCTCGATCCAAGGGTCGATGTAACCTAGCTCGCTTTCAATCCTGACGCGTTCGGTTAGACTGTTTGATCCAAAAGGTCGTGGATTTGTCTGAGCGAATCTGTCAGCTTAGACGCTGGATTGAATACAAATTCATTACCTTTTCCGCGATCGTATTCCAACTTCAGTGAATTTGATTCAGATATGCGAAACTACACATTCCTTGCATTTGTTGCCTTGACGTTTTGTTGTTGGGGCATCTACGGTCCCGTCCTCCACGTTGGCCAGGAAGAGATGGCTGGAGGTGTTGGCAAAGCATCGCTGCGACCGTTCATGTGCGTCGGAATCGCCTATTTCTTGATCGCTGTCGTATATCCAATGTTCATCTTGAATTCCAAAGGAGAGCAAGGGAACTGGACCGGAAAAGGATTCGCGTGGTCAATGGCGGCTGGGATCATTACAGCCATTGGTGCGCTAGGGATTGTGCTGGCCTTCAAATTTCAGGGCAAACCGGTTTACGTCATGCCGCTCGTTTTTGGATTAGCACCGATTGTAAATACGTTTGTCACGATGTTATTGTCCGGAACAATCAAACAGGCCTCTGTTCGGTTTTTCATTGGTATTTTAATCGTGGCGGTTGGATCCGCAGGCGTTTTGACGTTTCAACCCAAAAATACCAAGACCTCCAAACCGGATCCCAAAACCAGCCAATTGACCGAGGTTGCTTTTCAGCAAGATGCGGCTGAAGAAAAATCGAGCGAATCCGACTCAAAAACCGTGATTGGACAAACGTCGACTGAAGCAGATCCAGCCGGATCCAAAATCGAGTCGCCCAAAAAAACCAAATTCAATCCATTGGCCGTCGGAATCTGCATAGCGGTCACAGTCGTTTGCTGGGGTTCTTACGGGCCACTTTTACATAAAGGTCAGGTCTACATGAGCGGCAGCCGATTGCGGCCGCTGTTATGCGTCGGGCTCGCCTACTTCGCGGTTGCGGTATTAGCTCCCTATTTCCTATTAGAAACGTTTCCAGAGCCGGGCGGTTGGAAATACACGACCGGCGTGATTTGGTCGTTGGTGGCTGGCGCTGCTGGTGCGTTAGGTTCGTTGGGTATCATCTACGCGTTTACATTTGGTGGGAAACCGGTGTTCGTCATGCCGCTGATTTTTGGATTTGCTCCGGTCATCAATACCCTCACCGAAACATTTACCAACAATTTGATCAACAACATTTCCATCCAATTTATCATCAGCCTCTTAATGGTAATTGTCGGTGCGGCGATGGTTTTGATCTTTGCCCCCAAGGGAAAAAAGCCGACGGCAAAACCTGCCCCGGTTCCAGCCGAACAGTCCATTCACGATCCTGAGAAAACGGCAAACTGAGTTCCGCTCCTGTCACCTGGATGCGAAAAAGTCTTTGCTGACTCAAGGCCATATCATGCTTCCACAAACCGACGAAGAATACGTAGCTGAAATTGACAAGGTCTTAAGCCACGTCTGGATGGTTCGTACCTTCCTGAAACATTGCGAAGAGGCCGAAGAAGATGATGAACTAAGGGATGTGCATCGAGACTTGTACGACTTTATGCTCGCCCTTGGACAACCACTTAAAGATGGCGACCACACCAAATACCTGAAGCAGGCAAAACGAAAACTGAGAAAGCTAAAATCAGCCAACGAACTTTTCAAGGAAATCCAGCCGGAGATTTCGTCGCATACCAATTTCCAAATGGCCGCCGTTTCATTGGACCTCGCCGTCATTCAAGTCGTCGAATTGATCGAGGCGAAATTTGCCAAACCAGCCGCGAAAGAAGGCTAGCAAATTTTTGGCATGCATCATGAAGAAAGAACCGGGCCTATCGGCCAGCGGCTGATGTGTTGTAATTTCATAAGCCGTTTTGGCGTTGGTTAGCCAATTTGTTACTTGCTCGTTTTACCGTTTTGGCGTTAGTTAGC
>JBCCSJ010000484.1:0-2821 GCA_039200505.1 Planctomycetota bacterium
ATCTTATTTTGGATGTACTGTGGGTCGATTCTGTAATCGAATTGCCCAGGGAAAATTTTCGATCGATGGGACGGAATTCTCACTCGCCACAAACAACGGCGAAAATCACCTTCATGGTGGAAAAGACGGTTGGGACAAAAAAGTCTGGAAAGCTGAAAAATTGCTAGATGGTAATTCCGTCGGAATACGATTTTCGGTCACCAGCCCTGAAGGAGATGAAGGCTATCCCGGTGAAGTCCAAGCTACCGTCGATTACATTTTGGATGATGACAATCAGTTGAAAATTATCTTCAGCGCAAAATCAAATGCTAAAACGCATATTAATCTGACGAATCACTGCTATTGGAATCTGGGAGGCACCGGTTCGGGTACGATTCTGGATCATATCTTGCAGGTCAACGCCGACCATTACCTCCCGGTCGACGAAACAGGAATTCCAACGGGCGAAATTGCGAAGACCGAAGCGACGCCATTTGATTTTTCCAAACCAACCCCGATCGGTTCCCGAATCGACCAAATTTCTGGAGACCCCGGTGGCTACGATCATAACTTTGTGATCTCCGAAGAAAGTAGTGAGGAACCACTGCGACTTGCCGCGACTGTTAGTTGCCCTGAATCTGGGCGGAAAATGGAAGTTCTGACAACGCAACCAGGAATTCAGTTCTATACAGGCAATTATTTAAACGGCCAACCAGGCAGCGGCGGCTTTGAAAAGCACCATGGATTCTGCCTCGAAACGCAACATTATCCTGACTCTCCGAATCAAACTAAGTTTCCTTCGACGCTGCTGGAACCGGGGCAGGAATATCGCCAAACCACGATCCACCGGTTTAGCGTTCAAAAGTAGGCTCTCTCTGAAAAGTAAAGCTAAAGGGCAGTCTCTCCTTACGAACAAATGCCGTTGAAACTCTTCGGGGTCAAGTTTTCTGAATCCCCATGTATGGATTTCGTTCGATAGGCCACTTTTGTGGGGAAATAGGGGTGCTCTAGGGAAACCCCAAAGTGCGAGAACGCTCCCTTAGCTCGGGATAGCGTTGCAGCATGTCACCCCCGTATTTCAACCGGCTACTTCAGTAAATTTCGCCTAAATAGCTCATCTTAAATTGACAATGCCAAATGAACGGATTGTAATTGATGAGAGATAGGCAGAGGACTCTTTTCACACCTTGATTGAACATTCGGAGCAAACCGATGAGAAATCTTATCACGTCGTTGATCCTGATAGCAGCCACATTTCCATTTTCAACCACCTCTTCCGCCGATATCGTTTTTGAAGATTTCAGCGGAGCTATGGTCGGTAATTCGCCAAGCGGGGCGATGATTGGCACATCAGGCGCGGTAGTAATCGGTGCGAATTACACATTCAATCAAACAGTCGGCTTGCCCTCTCTCCCAAGTTTCATAACTTACGAATTCAACGATTCGCTAGAAACGGTCAACGGATCCGCATCATTGGATAATCTCAACATTCCCGTAATACAGACAGCAGGAACTGGTGAGGCTCTGATGTCCCTCACGACTCTCGACATTAATGGGAACGCGGACACTACACTTCTAAATAACGTTCCTTTGGCAAGTTTCGTTGCACTACCTGCCAATTCTCTCGCGGGGGCCATCTACGGTTTGGAGATTCGATTCACGGTGGTTGGCGGATTCGGAGAATTCATAAACGTTTCATTTGGTGCCGCTGGCGGCAGTCGGTTCATCGCCAATCCTGAACCGACCGGATCCTTGCTGTTGGGTACTGTTCTGTTAGGTGTGTTTGCAAGACGCCGCAAAACTTGATTGCAAGAATGACAGATTATTTTAGGGTCGCTTCGGCGACCTTTTTTTTGTGCCTAGGATCCTGAAAAAGATATTTCTAAGCGGATGATGCTCTTTGTAGCCATCGATAATCCGGCTTTGGCGTCCAGCAGGCGTCAGTTTTTCATCTTCAGATTTGAGATTGGCTTTTGGCGGATCCTCGTTTTAAGCGCCTTCGCCTCAGTATTTCATTTACTGATCTGGAATTGGCTTTCGGCGAATGCCCCTTTTTTGAAACGATTTCGCAAGAAGCAAACCGACGATGCACCCGGCAAACCACGCAAATAGAAGGCCGAGGCGTCCCGACACTGAGGTCACTGAAATGATGTGATTCGTCACGGCCAGCAAAATGATCAGCCAAACTACAATCAGGCCGTCCAGGTAAAGCCATCGCAATCTTGGGACCAGTGCCTTCCAGCCATGATTTGCGAAAAGCGATAAACACTTTTTCATATGACTAAGCGAAGCCTTCGCAAGACAGGTGATCGCGACCATGCTCAAAAAGCAAAAAAGAATCGTTAGGCAATTGCCAAGCGATTCATCTTTTAGAAACCCTAAAAATATTGCACAGACAAATATGATGCCAAACAGAGTCCTGAGTTCTACTTTCATTCAGTTTAGCTTTCACGAGCAATCTACAACTTGACCGTCCAGGACCAACCTAAAACTGATTGATGTTGAACGCAAATCGAAACGACTGCTAATCAGCGTCCTCCCGAGTTCAACAAGCTAATCGTTACAAACGATTCAAACAGCAACAATGGCCGACGACAATTGGATTGAAAATCTACCGATTGGTAATCAGTTTATCGGCAGCTTCCAAAGACACCCGGTTCTCGCCCCTTAAATTCGTTTAATGGCACACCAAGACGGACAATATCGCTGGCCATTGTCCTATTGAGCGGTTGAAACGACAGATTGATTGACCCATTCGTGACTGAAATTACTATGGAGAGGCACCTTTGTAAAACACCCTGTTTCATCCCTGGTCTATTCGCACCAGCGTAATCAACATGAG
>JBCCSJ010000485.1:0-2804 GCA_039200505.1 Planctomycetota bacterium
GAACAGTTTTGCCCTCAAAAAAAGCTGATAATTCTATGCCCAATGGGACACTTTCGGTGGCTTGTCACCCTTTCCAACCAGAAATCTACGTCAAAGCACTTTGGCTTGTTCTGTTGACTTTATTTTTGTCGTGCAACTTCGCCAGCGCCCAAGATTTTCTAGCAGACGAATATCGCGAGCAGTTAAAAAAAGTTGAACCCAATTCGGTTGAGCGATTTTTGCTCGAATTTAAGCTCAACAATGCGCTCTGCCAGAGTGACATGGAAAAAGCCCTCGAAAACGTTCGCGAACTCGTTCAACTTTGCGAAGAACTCGAAAATCCCGATTTGATTTTGGCGGCAGAGATCAGAAGGGCGACAATCAGCAACGGGATGCGTGGTGATACTCCGCCAATCAATCTGAAAAAACTGAGTACCCAGATTTCTGACGAGGCACCGATTGAAATCAAGTTTCAGGTCGCGATGTCGCTGTTGGAGAATGATCTCTGGAGAAAACCAGATGAGTCTAATCGTTCGGCCGCGATTCATGCGTCGAGATTGGAGGCAATTCTTCCGCTCTGCCCGGATCAAGATCTGCGGTGTCAGGCCAACGTTTTGCTGGCACTGTCCTCTCTCATCGTATCTGAGCGATTTCAAAAGAGGCATTACCAACAATTAGAGGTCTATGGATCAACTGCTTCGGCCTACCAGGCAGAAATCACTCGTCAAATGATACAAGCATCTTATGAGAGGGATTTTGATCGTAAGACTTCGATCTTGATGCAAGCCAGAGATCTAGCCGCCAGCGTTCGAGATCTACGGTTGGCTTACCTATGTGAAATCGGACTTGCCTATGCGTGTCGACATCAACTCGAAAACTCACTCGGCTCAGACGAATCCGATTTTGTCGACAGGATCCGAAAACATTTTCAAGCCGCGTTGGAAATTGCCAATGAGTACGGATGGGCGGTCGTTTCTTACGACGTTTTGCATCAACAAGCCATATTTGAACGTCAGCACGGGAACCTTGAGGACCATGAAAGGCTCATCGCAAAACTCGAAAACTTAAAAATTCCAGTACGCATCGAATCGACAAATCGTTGGAATCGCAAGTTATTCGACAGTGAAGGGCAAAAATCAAAAAATGGCAGACCCAAACCGTTAATCGTCAAGTCGCCGCAAAAAAAATTCGTTGAACTAGACCAACAGATTGTGAAACCACAAGATCCTTTTCGCTCATTCGTGCTAGTAGTCGTTTTTGGATTTGCGGTTTGCATTTTCGGATGGGTCGTCTTTCTGCAAACTCGCTCCGGCGAACCGGTCCCTGTTTCAGTCGCGCGACATGAAGATCGAATGCAAAGTCTCGAACGAATGGCTGGCGGGATTGCTCACGAATTCAACAATTACCTCACCGCTATTATTGGTAACATCGAATTGATATTGATGAATAAGTCCCAAGATGATCACACTCGGGGCCGCTTGCAAGCATTAGAATCTTCCACCGAAAAAGCGAGGGCACTCGGAAGCGAAATGCTCTCGTTTGCGGGCAGAAAGTCGTTAGAACTCAAAAGGGCGGACTTGAACCAGTTGGTCGAATCGGAAACTTCGCGACTCGAGGAACTGGCATCGCCGCATATCTTGAACGTGAAGATATCAGATCAGCCAACTTTTGCGGAAATCGATGCGGCGTACGTTAAGGTCGTGTTGGAGTGCCTTGTCAAAAACTCAATTGCAGCCATCCCACATCAAGGGCAAATCACAATTCAAACTGGTTCCAGACGGATTACGTCCAAAGAGATGAAAGATCCTTGTTTTCGATTGCATCTGTCTGAACCGGGGCTTTTTCGTTTTATCGAAGTCATCGACGATGGTTGCGGAATCCCTGAATCGAGTATTCATAAAATTTTCGAACCGTTTTACACGATCGACGAAAATGTGAGCCCGGCAAAAGGTGCAGGTCTGGCAAAAGTTTGGGGCGCGACCAAGTGCCACAAGGGTTTGATTCGTTGCGAATCAAAAAAAGGACGCACGAGTTTTCAAATTTTCCTACCCGCTTCCGATTCAAATACGAACAACGAAAGTCAGTCGCTTCGTGACATAGATGACCCGGAGGTCGAAAGGAAAGATTACACCATCCTGATCGTGGATGACGACGAAGAAGTGCGAACTCTATATCGCGATTATTTGGAATCGCCGAACCATCACCTTCACTTTGCCAACAACGGGAACGAAGCGATTGATTTCGTGAATAAACTTCCAGCTAAACAATTTGACATGCTGGATTGCATTTTTACCGATATGGAAATGGAATTCATGAACGGGATGCAGTTTCTAGAAATGCTGGAGCAGGCTGGACAAACCATTCCTGTCGTTGTGGCGACTGGATTTTCGAGCGTCGACGTCGATCAGATCAAACAGAGAAAAAATGTGAAACTAGTCCTGGAAAAACCTCTTCGAATGCAAGATATCATTAACGCTCTCAGGATTGCGACATCCAATCCGTAGCAAAGTGTCGCTTCCGCTTTTAGTTGCATTTGATACTTCCCGATTGCCAACGGGATTTTCAAGGCCTTATATGCTAAGTTTTTCCACAGGCTAGTTCACTTTCAATGGCCTAACAGTCAAGGTGGCTCAGGGAACAACATGACGAATTTGGATTCTTTTGACCGAACGGAAATTGCCAGAGATTGGCTACCTAGATATACGGGCATGGAGATCGAAGAATTTGGCGATTACATTTTGCTGACCAATTTTGACGACTACGTCCATCGGTTTGCAAAAAAATTTGGTTGCCCGATACATGGCGAAGGGAAACCAATGCAGGCC
>JBCCSJ010000486.1:0-2793 GCA_039200505.1 Planctomycetota bacterium
ATTTTGATAAGATTCGCCCGTCGCCGGGCCAGTGAAGCCGGTGTGAACGGCCACGATTTGATTATCCGAATTCAAAAACAGTGTGGTTGGGTAAGATCTGACCCGGTCGATGAGCGGGATTTTCGCCGACGCTTTGGATTTGTCAGATAATCCCGCCAGAAGAACTGGATATTTAGCGTGATTGCGATGGAGGTATTTTCGCACCTGTTCAGCGTCTCGCGAAAAATCTCCAGTGTGCTCAAACGCAAGCCCCAAGATCTTCAGGCCCTGTTCGCCATATGTTTGGTCCAATTCCGACATGTACTTTGCAGCATCATGGCAGTTAGGACACCAGCTACCGAACAGGTAAATGATTCTTGCTTTCCCATTCAACTCTTGGTCTTCCAGCGAAATGAGCTGGTTGTCGAGATTCGGAAATGCAAGATCGCCCAGCGAGAATTCCTTATCCCAAGAGGTTTGTTTGAAATCATCGGGTAGAGTCGCTGCACGATCTCGAACTGCTGTCCAAGATTCGTGCCAAGAATCCGACGACCAGAAATTCCCAATTAGTTTTCCGTCAGAATTAAGGGTAGCATCAAACAAAAATGCGTGGGCTCCGTCAAAACAACTGAGCGACATTTTTTTGTCCTGGACCGTTCCATCGAGAAAACGATAGTCCCCGGTGGTGGTCAAAAAAGTACCCAACATTCGATCGTTTCTGATCTGAAAAATGCCGACGGCCGGGCTGTCACTTTTTGAAAAGTCAACTTTCCACTTCCCCGTAAATCGAGTTGCGGTCAGGTCGTTGGTGCCCGATTGGGTCAAGCGATTGGCCGAAACGACCATTTGGGTCCACTTGGTTTTAGCTTTCCTTTTCTTCCAGATTCCTGTCATTTTGTGATCTTTTTTCATCAGCCTGATTACTGAATCGTAGTGATCGATACTTAACGTGACGCTGTTTGCTGAGACTTGCGTTGATGGGACCGAAATTCTTTCAGGGCCATTGATGATGGTGGCGTTCCAGTTCTGCTCGGACTGCTGAAATTCAAGACCGAATTGAATCTCGCCTCCGGGGCATTGAATCGACGCTTTCCAAGTGCCAGCCAGCCAATCGGAGGTCACCGCTTGATGGTGGCGATTGCCTTCTAGCGAGATACTGATCAACATTTGAACCAAAAGAAACGTAATTGACGCTGCAGTCGAAATTGAAAGTTGAATTTGCATGAAAGATTTCTGGTTACAAGTTGCAAAACTAACCGCAAAATCTTGATTGGGGCGATCATTTCGCGTTGTGAAAGCGGTTTTTAACCGATATATTTCCGGTTGGTTTGTTAGGGAGCAGATCCCGATTTTAACATTTTTACATTTTAGATTTTCGGTGATGTACCTGTTTGAAGGGCATCCAAGGGCAGAATTGCTCGATAAAGCCGAGAAATTGGAGCAATCATGGCTAGTCCGTTAGTACAAGAATTAGTAGACGCAGGAGTTCACTTTGGCCACCGTGCCAGTCGCTGGAATCCTAAAATGGCCCAATATATTTATGGGCGAAAAAATCAAATCCACATTATCGACATCCGGGAAACGGTACGTGGACTTTTAAGAGCAAAAAAGTACGTTTCACAAGTCGCAGGCGGCGGAAGCCTCGTCTTGTTCGTAGGGACAAAACGGCAAGCTTCGTCAGCCGTTCAGAAAGAGGCTGAAAGGTGCGGCATGCCTTATGTCAGTGAACGCTGGCTCGGCGGTGCATTAACAAATTTCCGAACCATTCGCAGTCGTATGGGTCGTTTAGAAGAACTCGAAGAGATTCGAGGTGGCGACCAAATCGAAACCTACTCAAAAAAGGCTCAATCTTCGTTGAACCGAGAGTATCGCAAGATTTACCGCAACCTCAATGGAATTCGTGCGATGAATCGCCTTCCTGAATGCTTGGTCATCGTGGATCCTTCCAAAGAGAAGAATGCGGTCTTGGAAGCCAAGAATCTTGGGATCACGACAGTTGCATTGATCGATACCAATTGCAACCCAGATCAGATTGATCTGCCGATCCCAGGTAATGATGACGGTATTCGATCGATCGAATTGATCATGAGCCACATGGCGGATGCGGTTCTCGCGGGAACCAAGAACTTGGTTGCCAAAAATGAGGGCAAAGACGCTGCTGAAAAGCCGGCGACTGAAAAAGAAGCTTCGGCTGATCAGCCAGCCGAAAATGGCCAGTGATCCGCCTCTTCGTGTTAATCATTTAATCTCAATCGACTTTGGATCTTACGGGATTCGAATTCAAACAAGGTCGCGTTGGATAAACGGGACCGAACTTTTTAAGGACAATTCATCAGGGAAATCCTATGTCAATCTCTGCAAAAGATGTTAGCGAATTAAGAAAACAAACCGGCGCCGGAATGATGGACTGCAAAGAGGCATTGAAAGAGTCGGGTGGCGATATGGAGGGTGCCTTGGAATACCTTCGAAAAAAGGGAGCTAAGGTTGCCGCCAAGCGTGCTGACCGAGAAGCCAACGAAGGCGTGGTTGTTGCATTAACCAACGACGAAGGGACGTCCGCCATCTGCCTTGCTGTAAGTTGCGAGACCGATTTTGTTGCGAAGAATGATGGTTTTATTGAGTTCGCAAATCAACTTGCCAAACTCGGCCTTGAAAAGCTCCCCGAGAACAAAGAAGAGTTTGTACAGCTTGAATTCGAAGGTGCTCCCGTATCGGAAAAACTTGTTGAACAAACTGGCATGAATGTATGAAGCGATATTCTCACCACTTAGCTTCTTGAAATCCGAGATCTCAAGTTTTTCGCCGATCTTGCCA
>JBCCSJ010000487.1:0-2769 GCA_039200505.1 Planctomycetota bacterium
GTTGGCATTAGCTTGTGGAGCATCGACTTACAAAATGAAGTTTGGGCATCGTGGAGCGAACCAGCCGGTACTCGAACAAGCGACCGGAAAAGTGGAAATCACTTGCCAGAATCACGGTTTCGCTGTCTCACGAGATGACTTACCCGACTGCCTCGAAGTCACTCACATCAATCTCAACGACGATACGATTGCGGGTTTAAAGCATAAATCGTATCCCGCATTTAGCGTTCAGTATCATCCAGAAGCATCGGCTGGACCGCACGACAGCCAATACCTTTTTGGACAATTCAAAAAAATGATTGAAGAAAACTCGGTTGCCTCTTGATGGCAGTCAGAGGGTAGAAGTGAATGGAGTCGGACAAAACAAAGGCGCAGTTTTCTGTGCCTTTTTTCGTAAATTGATCGCGTTCAAATCCAGCTTTAATAAACTCCAGTCCAAAATTTCCTGTCGCAGATCCCGCCAGCCTGAAACCCACCGGCTCGAAATCCCAATGGCCGCGTTGAATAATGAAATTCCTTCCCATGCGTAGGCAACGTTTCGAATATTTGATTTGACGAAATTGTAAGGAGTTCGATTTGCAAGCGTCACTCCATCCAATCAAGCAGCAAGGCCGCAGTAAATTGAATCGGCTTGGTTGGATAAAGTGTCCGGAATGAGCTGAGGCTGAATCGCATCAAAAATGATGTATGATATGTGCGATTTCCAAATAGAGGATTTTGATAATGTCGACGATCAACTTCGAAGGAGCAGTGTCGGATCGCTACTCTAAAGCCGCCAACGAACGCGAAGAAGCGTTGTGCTGTCCAGTCCAGTACAACCAAGAGTATCTCAAGGTGATACCGCAAGAAATAATTGATCGCGATTACGGCTGCGGTGATCCGTCTCCCTTTGTAAACCCCGGCGAAACAGTTTTAGACCTTGGTTCGGGAGGTGGAAAACTTTGTTATATCGCATCTCAAGTCGTTGGTTCCGAAGGTTCTGTGATCGGCGTTGACTGTAATCAAGAGATGCTCGATCTGGCCCGAAGTTATCAACAGGAAGTCGCTGAAAAAATCGGATTTTCCAATGTGACATTCCGATGCGGAATTATTCAGAATTTGGCCCTGGATCTCGAACAGTTGGAAAGCGAGATTCAGAAAATTGAAGAAACAGGAGTGAGCAATATTCTTGAACGTCGGCGGCTCGAACAAAAACTCGCCACCGCAACACCGATGATTGAGGACGATAGTATCGATTGCGTGGTTTCGAATTGTGTCCTGAATTTAGTGCAGCCCAAGGACCGAATCGAACTTTTTGAGGAATTGCACCGTGTATTAAAGGTCGGTGGACGAGCGGCTATCAGCGACATTGTTTCCGACGAGACCGTGCCCGAACACTTGCAAAATAACCCCGAACTTTGGTCGGGTTGCATTTCGGGTGCCTGGCGGGAAGATCAGTTTTTGAAGCAATTCACTGACGCCGGGTTTGGTGGCGTTGTGATCGCGAAAAGAGAAGAAAAGCCCTGGCAGGTCGTAGAGGGCATCGAATTCCGATCAGTCACCGTGGTCGCCTACAAAAAGGACGAAAGTGAATGTTTGGAACAGAATCAGGCCGTGATTTACAAAGGCCCTTTTCGATCGGTCCAAGATGATGACGGACACGTCTTCCATCGGGGGAAAAGGATGGCAGTCTGCGGACGAACATTTGATGCTTTGATGAGTGGCCCTTATCGAGACCAATTCTATCCAGTCCATCCACTAGAACCGATTGACAAAGAAATCGCTGAAAAATTCGATTGCTCCCGAGTTCGATTCCGCCATCCCCGAGAAACAAAAGGGAAAGACTACAACGTCACCGAAACCATTTGTGACAAAGACCAGTGCTGCTAAAGCTGCAACCGCGATTCATCTTTTTTGCCGATGCGGAAATTTGGTGATCAATCTATTTCCCATTTTTTATTTTTGAAATGACTCCGCCAGTCAAAAGACATGCAACTGATTAGACCTGCACTTGGTTCTAGGCAAGCTTGATGCAAAGACGTCCCGTATAGTCAATTCGGGACAAGAATAGTTTTAATTTTTGCTCTTCAAAGTATTGATCGACCGCTTTTTTCGCACCTTGCCAATGACCATAGTCGTCAATGATTAAAACTCCTCCAGGCACCAGTCGCGGGAACAGATGAACGAGTTCATGATAAGTCGACTCGTACCAGTCCGTATCCAGCCGTAACAATGAAATTTGGTCAGGAATCGTGCCGGGAATGGTTTCTTCAACTTTACCTTTGATGAAATGCAATTGTTCGTTAGGGTAGTTTACCGATGTCAAGTTGTTTTTAACTTCCTCGATCGGGCTATAGGCCCATATATTCCCTGACTTGGTCGGGTCAGCATCGAGTTGCTGGACAGCCGTTCCACCTGAATAGTCTTTGTCCTCTTTGGTCGGTTCGGACATCCCTTCAAACGTATCATACAAATGAATAGTTCTAAACTGTTGACTCGCGGCTAGGCATTTTGCCACGACCATCATGCTTCCTCCCCGCCAAACGCCACACTCAACGATGTCGCCGGGAATCTGGTGGTCGACAATGTAGTCCACGCTATCGACAAGTGCGTTAACCCTTTCGATGCTGGTCATCGTAAACGGCTGCACCTCTTCAAATATTTCAATCACACGAGATGGGATGTCGACGGGGTAGCTCGCTACAGAATTCGTACCGTCTGTTTTTTTAGATTTTCGACTTAAAATTTTTCCCAACATGGACTTGCCTACCCGTTGTAGAAATTACAAAC
>JBCCSJ010000488.1:0-2742 GCA_039200505.1 Planctomycetota bacterium
CTAGGTGGGAAGCCATTATACAGTCGCCATAGTTCGTACCACAAAGGTACATCGTTAAGCATAGCAAAGCCATAAACGAGCGTAATACCATTTCGGCAGTGAGAAAGCCTTCGAAAAATTGCGGTACAACCTCTGCGAAGACTTGAAATTGGTTTCACCGACCAACAGTCATCTTATTTCAGGAATCATTATGTATTCAAATTTGTTAAAAGGCGTCGTCTGTCTGGCCTTTTTTGGGAGCTTTTGCGGATTCGGATGCGGCGAAAACCAGACTTACCCCGTCTCTCAGACCAAATTCGACAAAAATCAATCGGAAAAAACCGATCAGGAATCCTCTTCTAACTTGGATCAAAAAAATATGGCTGTTGCAACTTTTGGAGGTGGATGTTTCTGGTGTACCGAAGCCGTATTCCAGGAACTCGCTGGAGTTCAGTCGGTCGAGTCGGGATATATGGGTGGCAATGTGGATAATCCGACCTACAAGCAAGTCTGTACCGGACTTACCGGCCATGCTGAAGTCATCCAAATCAAGTACGATCCCGAAGTTGTTTCATTCGACGTGCTGTTACAGGTATTTTGGAAAACGCATGATCCAACGACCCTAAATCGTCAGGGGAATGACGTTGGAACCCAGTATCGTTCTGTCGTTTTTTATCATGACGATGAACAAAAGGAATTGGCAACGAAGTACAAAAATAAGTTGAACGAAGAGAAGGCGTTCGCCAATCCAGTTGTGACGGAGATTTCACCCGCATCTACCTATTATCCGGCTGAGGATTACCACCAAAATTATTTTGCCAACAATGCCAATCAACCTTATTGTCGTGCTCTAATTCCGCCTAAATTAGAAAAGTTAAAAAAGGTGTTTGGCGACAAACTCAAGAAATAGTCGAACCACTCAATGCACTGCTGCGATTCGTACCCAATCATCGTTTTGTTATCGAAGGCATCGTTTTGTTATCGAAAATTTAGTCGATTGAATACGTGTCCGGTTTGCAAGCTCAAAAAACCATTCTGCTCTTTGATTTAGCTCACCGACAGCCTTTAACTTTTGAACGACATTGATTCATTCAGCGAAATCGGGACCCTAGGTTTGCCGTCTTGGATCAACAAAACCAAAACAAAAGACGAATCCTTTGCAGTTCTAGATTAATATTGAATCCTTCTACGAGATGTCGTTAAAAGAAGAGCAAGCATAAATAACGAACCAGAACCGGGTTCGGGGATTGCAGTAAAACCAATATCCACAAACGACTGCACGGTCATATTGCTAATGAATGCATTACCGTTAAACCAGCCAGTCATCAATTCGAACGCCAAATCTCGGCCTTGATTGTCGGTAATCCCCGTTAATCCGGCTCCCTCATCAATTTCATTCCAGTGACCGTCTGCGGTGCCCAGGCCACCACCTAACTCAACGTCTGGCGTTCCCATTTGACCGAATTCGTTTTGCCAAGCCAGCGTAGCCCTCGCCCCCGTGTATTCACCAACTCCGGGTCCGGCGTAAACCCCGTTCAAATCCCAGAGAGTGCCGAAACCCAAGACGTGCCCCATTTCATGAAGGATGATATCTTCGAACGAGGAGGCTGCCAAACCGGGTACGTCATCTTCATCAAAAGTCATTTCGCCATTGGTAGCCAAAATAAAGTTAGAACTGTCGACAATGGCCGACGTTGGGCGTGCTTCGGCTAGGGCTCCATCGGGTCCATCGATCATATCTATGGCCGCATCGATAAAGACCCGATCGACCGTATCTCCGATGTTGTACGAACTACCAGCAAATCGGGTCACCACCAAACCGTCTTGATAACCAGTCAACAGGCTTTCCCATGTTGCTGCAGCGTTTTCGAATAAAGGTAAATATTGGGCATCGCCTGTGTAATTTAGGACAATTTCGAAATCGGCTTTGACCCGCGGCGAAAACAAGACAGCAAAGCAGACAGCTAAAAACAGCTTTTTCATGGATTCCTCCGAAAAGTTTGACGAATAGGCTGAGAAGTATGGAAAAATTTGCCGAAACAGAGCAATTCGAGTTTGAGGGAATCCAATCAGAAACCTGAAAAATACCTCATTAGAGGTAGTTTGGGGTTCATTTGAAGGCTGTTTTGCATTCACTTTGAATTCGTAGCCAGGACGAATTGAAAGAACTGATAGCACCCTGAATTCTTATAAGGCAAAAAGTCTGATTCAAGCTTGACCGCGTTGGGCGATACAATAACTTGGATAAAGAGAGTCATTGGCAGTGGTTGCTACCCTGCTTACAAGCAAACAAGCCGATTCTTGATAACTAAATTCCGCTGGAAACGTCCTTCGTGGTGCCTGGAGGCGGATGGGTTTGATGGTCGACCGTCAAACCAAATCGGACCTCAAGAGTAGATCAGGATGGGATACTTGGCACCCAGACCGATTTGTAGATTCGATTGAAAATCTACGGATTTCCTTTGAAACAAATTGGGTCAGCAAGCGACCAGCACAAGAAGTGTTTTGGTCGTTTGTTTTTTGGGTTTGCGATCTTGCCGCTCGTTAAGAATTTTCCCTTTTAGGTCGATTTAACTTGATTTAATGGGGAAAACCATTAACCTTCTAGTAATGAGATTCAGTCTCAATAGTCGTTGATGTCTTTAACCAGACGAGGGATTCCGTGGGAAAAATATGGAACAACAAGAAATTGAATGCCAAAAACCACGGACAAGATCGGGATGAACAATCGGCCGCGAATCAAATCGACCCCGAAGAAACTGA
>JBCCSJ010000489.1:0-2736 GCA_039200505.1 Planctomycetota bacterium
CGAAGCACCCAACGAAACCAAGACGGTTGACTCAGCTTCCGGCGATATCTATGCACTTGGCATCACGTTGATTGAACTTGTATATCAACGGCCAGCATTCGATGCAAAAGGAAACATTGAATTAGTGGACGTCATTCGGGGTGGGCAAATCGCTGCATTCGATTCGAATAAACGAGCGGTATCTTCTGACTTGGAAGCCGTGTTGCGGAAAGCGGTCGCTAAAGACCCACAGTACCGCTATCAAACCGCCGAGGACTTCAACGCGGACCTTGAAAATTTGGAAGCCGGTCGAGGCGTTACAGCCGTCAAACACTCGGTGACGGGAGACCTGCTACGCTGGAGCAAACGCAACAAGGCGTTGGCTGCAGTTTCTGTCGTGGCAGCGTTGTTGGTTTATTTCGTCTCAATTCTATCATCGGTCTTTTACTTTCAGATAACTCAGGCTTTCGAATCTGAAAAAAAGCAAAATCGCATCGCCAAAGAATCCTCTCGAATTGCGGTCCAGGCAATGGAAAGAATCTTGGCCGAATTTTCTCACGTGTCTACATTTTCGGATCAGGCCATCGAAAATGCAGGGGCACAAGCCCGAGTCAATGCGGAAACGGTGGCGATGATCCGGGAGTTGGCCCAGGCTTACGAACAGCTGGCGTTTCACAACCAGGATGACCAGCGAATCATCAAAAACGCTTTGGCAGCCCGGAGTAATGTGGCTGAAATTTACGAAAGATTAGGCGATTACAAACAGGCGACCGAATTTTTTCAAAATACGATCTCCGACTACGAAGTGTTGGTCGAGGATGGACGGTTACCGCGAAATTCGACCTCTCTTTTGCAGATGGCCCGTTTGCACAATCGGTTAGGAATTGTGTTTCGGCAGGAAAATAGAGACCGATCTCCGGAGGAACAACATCAAAAAGCTTTGCGTTTGTTGGGTGATGCTCAACCAATCAGTGAAATGGTTGAAGAGAAAATCCTGATTGAAAAAGCCTACAGCCATTATTTGATGGGATATCGGATCCGACCAGGTATGGGGCCCTACAGCCTCCCGCCACCAGCGATGCTTCAACGGGAAACGTTAATCCGTGTTCCACAAAATTCCCGAGATCCACTCGGTAGCAGCCCAGAGCGTAGAGAACACTTAAATCAGTCGTTGGCAATTTTGGATTCAATGAAAATCGGGGGCCAGTCTTTTTCAATCGAAAGCGACTTTCAAAAAATCCATCTTGAGGCGATGGTTCGACGGGAACTCGTTCCAGACAATCGAACCATCTGGAATGAGCAAGACAAAATGAATCACGCTCAAGTGGTTCGGCAACTGCGCGAGCTTGCTCAAAACTTTCCGGACAAAACCGTCTACCGATACGAGTTGATGAAAACGTTGGCAACGGTCAACGTATTCGGACCCAAGATGGATTTGGAGTTGGCAAAATCAATTTCCGACGATCTTGCAGCCGCGATTTCGTTAGGACTGGAATTAGTGGCTGAGCAACCTGAAATAGCCGACTATCGAATCGAACTGGCTCATGCCTATTTCAAAACTGCCATCGTCGCCGGGGTTCAGGCACAATTTAGTTCAGCAGAGTATGCTAGAAAGCTGTTTCAGAAAAAACGGAACTCAATGCGAAAGGCCCTCGATTCAGAAACATTCCTGTCGCGGCAGTATCCAGACTCGATCAGCTACCGGGCGTGGCTCGCACGATTCTCGTTGACGATGGCGCAAACCGAGGGCATTCGCGAGCGAGAAGCGACGCGTGTCAGGCATATCGAAAAAGCTCTAACGCTTTTGATGGAGTTATCTCCCAAAGTCCAGAAACAACCGGAGATCGCTGCTTTAATCAAAGAAGCAAAACTTGCCAGTCAGGAGACTTTATTTGAAACGGACAATCGTCAGTGATCTTTGCTCTACGGTCTATGATCCTGGGCAGAACTGATTGGGCGGATGCAGTCATTTCAGCGGTTGTGCGTAGGCCACTGGTTAGATTGTGTCGGCAAATCCCAATTGCAAATGTCCAGCGACACCTCCAGAAAAACGAAGCATAAAAATTGGTTGCAGATCCGGCTGATTGAGTTAGTGAACCCTTCTAAACGCTTCATCGGAGGGAGTAAAACAGCGACTAAAAATCCTTGGTTCGACTGGATTCACCGATAGCCAATGGACATCGGATCTACCCGGGGTGGGGGATCGGTTGCAGGCATTGGAAAAATCAGTTGGATTCGGACTATAATTGGTTTCCCTACTTAATCACCCGCCTGACGACCTGTGGTATCATGAAATCTGTGAGCCAATCTGCCATCTTGCTGTTCCTGGCTTTCGCCGTTTTTCAACTTGAGAATTTGGATGCTTCGATTGTTGGATACACGAATGAAACCAACAACCGATTCACTAACTCGGCCTCTTTTATTTTGAACGGTTTCGATTTGAGTGGTGTTGGTAAAGAGCCAGACGTAACCGGGCTGCCAGGTGAATCGAGTCGCTGGGCTACCGCCATCAGTCGCAATGTCGTGATCGCAGCGTTTCATGCCATGCCCGATGGTCCGCTTCATTTCCATCCGGACAATGACCCCACTTCGACTCCAGTCGTCCGAAATGTAGTCAGCAGTCAAAGAGTGGGGGCAACGGACTTGTGGATCGGAGTATTGGATTCCAATCTCCCTGATACCATCACCCACTACGCTTACGCAACTGAAACTTTGACTGGCCCGGACGGTGTAGAAGTGAGCGCAGGATCTTTTCAA
>JBCCSJ010000490.1:0-2736 GCA_039200505.1 Planctomycetota bacterium
ATCCCCTGGAGCAGCCATGCGTCCCTGCCCCTGTTCGGTGAAAAGATTCGTCAAATCAAATTTGGGACTGCAAAATTCGGATTCCGCCCAGATATCCCGGTAGATAGGCCAGGCTTTTTCAGATTCGTCAAACGCAACAGATCGCGAATTCAATTCCGTAATATAGTCGAAACTGACATTCGGTTTTCCAACGTGAAAATAGAAGAATAAGCATAGATAGCAGGCGACTATTGCACCGAATAACATGCCAAAGATCTTGATACTTTTCATCCACATTGGGCGGTTCCTTAATTTTGAGTTTTGAATAAGCTGTGCTGTAACATTTGGATTTCCGAATTCATGAATCAAATCGGAATATGGGACACCATTTAGGTGGCCATCCTGAAAATGTGCGATCAAATCGATCGCAACCTCTGATTTTTCAAACCTGAAAAGTTTGGTTTTTTGAAGCACGGACGCTATGATCTGTTGCACTTCGGCGGGAAGATTCGAAGTTCGAACTTGAGATTCCCAATGAAGGCGACCAAAGCACCTTTGCCAAAAAGAGTCCAAGGTTGGAAACAGACTTTCGACCGTTGGCACTACTTGGCGGGTCATCTGTTCGCTCCCCAAGCCAACTCAGGATTACCGTCTCGAGTCACCCCCAACGCGCCCAATCCTTTGACCACCGCGACCCATTGGGCACGATCGGTTTCCAACTTTTTCTTCCCTTTGGATGTCAGTTTGTAATACCTTCGCATCCGGCCATTGGGACCAGCCTTTTGCCGAGACGAAACAATTCCTTTCCCTTCGAGATTGTAGAGCATCGGATAAAGTGTTGATTGTCCCAGTTCGAAAACTCCTTTCGACTTTTTCGAAAGTGATTCGACGATTTCATAGCCATACATTTCGCCGGAGGCAAGCAACTGCATCACGGCAGTCGGTCCTGCACCACGCATCAATTCCCGTTCCAATTTCACCGTTTTGACTCCTGTTTCAAATAGTATGCTTTACATAGTATCGACAGCAAAGTAATGCGTCAATAAAAATTTTCAGAAAGATTAAAAGATTGGATCGTTCGATTTCATCTGGTCTGGCATAATTGTTAGCAGAAAAGGACATAGACTGAGCAGCGGGAAGGTGTGTTGCGACGCAGAAAATCAGAAATGAAAACGGCCCCACCCGGTTTGCTTTTGGTAGAAGATCAGGAATCCATGCGTCAAATGCTCATGGAATACCTTGTTCCTACCGGTTTCGAAGTTCAGGTCTGCGCGTCGGCCGACCAAGCTCTCCAGCGCTTACGGTCCGGGACTTTGGTTTCTGATATCCCGGTTGATGTGATTTTAACTGACGTCCGAATGCCCGGGATGGATGGGCTGGAGTTTTGTCGACAGGTAAAAAATTATCGCCCAGACTTACCTGTAATTGTTATGACCGCCTATGGCAGTCTCGATACCGCAATCGATGCGATTCGCGCCGGTGCTTTCGATTTTGTCGTCAAGCCGGTCGAACTAGAACTGTTAAGAGCAAGTCTGTTGCGGGCCGCTGAAAACAGCCAATTGAAACGACGGGTAAGAGTCCTTGAGGATCAAGAATCCGATCAAAAATTCCCCGATTTGATAGGTCAAAGCGACGTGATGGTCCGATTAAAAAGTCAATTGGAATCCGTCTTGCAATCCTCGGCTCCCGTGCTCATCACAGGTGAAAGCGGAACAGGGAAAGAAGTGGTTGCGGCAGAACTTCATCGTCAAGGGCCTAGATCAAAGAAGGCTTTGATTGCGGTTAACTGTGCAGCTCTTCCTTTAAATTTGCTCGAAAGCGAGTTGTTCGGACATGTCAAAGGTGCATTTACCGATGCTCGTGATGCTCACGAGGGCTTGCTGGTCAAGGCTGACGGAGGCACTCTTTTTTTAGATGAGATCGGTGAGTTGCCGCTGGAAGTCCAACCAAAACTCCTTCGTGTTTTAGAACAAAAAACGGTTCGACCTGTTGGGGGAAGTCGAGAGATTCCAATCGATGTCAGAATAATCTCGGCGACGAATCGGGATTTGACATCTGCGATGGAAGAAAAACAGTTTCGAGAGGATTTGTTCTATCGCATCCACGTTCTTGAATTAACGGTTCCCCCTTTACGAAGTCGGGGCACGGATGTGCTTATCTTGGCTCGGCATTTTTACCAGAAGTTTTCCGATCGAGACGCGGCGGATGAGGGATTTGACGAACAGGTGTTGCAACGATTTTTGAATTACGATTGGCCGGGGAATGTTCGTGAACTTCGCAATGTTGTGGAAAGGGCGGTCGTCATGGCGTCCGGCGGAACGATTCAAGCTCACTTGTTGCCCGAAAAAATTCGACAACACCAATCGTCAAGATTGATTATTGACGATTCGGATAATCAACCGTTGGCGACGCTCGAAACGATTCAAACAAGATACATTCAATATGTCCTTAGTCGTACGGGCGGGAACAAATCAGAAGCCGCAAAAATCCTGGGGCTCGATCGGAAAACGCTATACCGAAAACTCAAAGAAATTGATCCCAAGAAATAGGGAGTATTCCGTCGAACAGGATCCTTCCATTCCGATAAGTTTTTTACGGCGGACTTTTCATTTCCGTGGCTGGTAACTCGATGGTAAAAGTGGTGCCAAGGTCAACTTCGGTTTGACAATTGATGATGCCGTCGTGATCTTCCACAATTCCGTGAACGATGGACAATCCAAGCCCCGTTCCAGCCCCAACGTCTTTGGTGGTAAAAAA
>JBCCSJ010000491.1:0-2706 GCA_039200505.1 Planctomycetota bacterium
CTTGTTTTGTTAATTCTTGTTTTGGCCCCCTACGGATACACTCGGATCCGCAGTGTCACTCGAATGGTCCAGTCGTTTAGCGACACAAATTTTGCCAGGAACGAAATTTCAGCTGGCAATGAGATCAAATTACTGGTCTACAACATTGCCCACGGTCGAGGGCTGGCCAAATCGAATTGGAGCGAGGGGCCTTTCGAAAAAAAGAAACGAGTGATCAAGATCGCCGAATTCATCGGTAATCTCGATTTCGATATCGCAATCCTGAATGAGGTGGATTTTCATTGCACTTGGACGGGGCACATGAACCAAGCTAAAATGATCGCCGATTTGACTGGGACGTCGAATCGTGTTCAACAACGGAATCTCGATTTTGGTTTCGTCTATGGTGCTTTCGATTTTGGAAACGCCATGTTATCCAAAATTCCAGTTAAGAATTCCAGCTGTGTGGAATATCCGCCTTACCGGATTTGGGAGTCCTGGCTTGCCGGTCACAAAAAGGGACTATTGGCCGAACTTGATTGGCCAGATGATTCGAGTCAGAAAGTCCAATTGGTTGCAGTTCACCTCGAACATCGAGACGAAGAATCGAGAATCAAAGCGATTCGAAAAATATTTTCGACAGTCGGTGACGGCCCAGCCATTCTAGCGGGCGACTTCAATTCGACTCCTGAGGGGTTTCCGGGGCACCGAAAGTCCAGGTTTGACAAAAATTCTATCAATTTGATTGTGGAATCGGATCGCTGGAAGACGTTTCAACCTATGTCGCCTGGGGAATCGGTGTTTACATTTCCGTCTGACAATCCCAATCGAACTATCGATTGGGTTTTTGTCAGCCACCATTTTGAAATGCTCGAATATCAGGTCTTGGATTCTCAATTGTCCGATCACCTTCCTGTTTTGGTGAGATTGAGGCTGAAAGATGAAAAACCGGATGCAGCAACAACTGGGAATGAAAATCGAACCCATTGAGATTCGAAACGACTGGAGTAACTCGTTCAACGAATTGCTCCAGAATCGAAATCGGCAATAATTTGAAAACAGACGTCTTCAACTGGGATCAGTGCTTTGAACGAAATCGACGACGATCAGACGGCCGAAGCTGGGCAAGAGCAAAAAGGGCAGGATTCCGATTCAATTCGGATGACCAAGCAGCTTTTAACGGAGCAATTCGAAGCGAATCGTGAGCGGCTCTGGCGTACCGTCCAAGTCAGGATGGACCAACGGCTTTACGGCCGAGTCGACCCGGATGACATTTTGCAAGAAGCTTACATGGATGCGATGAAGCGGGTGGGGCATTTTGCAGAAGAAGTAAGCTACACTCCATTTGTTTGGTTAAGGCTGATCGTGGGTCAGACGCTCATCAACGTTCATCGTCGCCACATCGGTGCTCAAATGCGTGACGCATCCCGGGAACGTTCGACCGATCAAAAAATGAAACATGAAATGAGTGCCACGTCTCAATCGGTCGCTTTTCATTTAGCTGCTAACCAAACTTCGCCATCACAGGTCGTTGCGCGCGAAGAAGCGGTGGAAGGCTTGACTCATGCTCTGGAAGAATTGAGCGATATTGATCGTGAGATTTTGACGCTTCGACATTTTGAAGATCTGTCAAACAAGGAAGTGGCAGAGCTTTTAGATATTGAGCAGAAAGCTGCCAGTATCCGATACGTTCGCGCCCTGCAAAGACTTAAAAAAGTTCTTGGTGACGACTTTTTCCAGATGCCAGATTAAGTTGCAATTCTGAACTGCAAATCCCAAATATTTCAAGTGTTTTGTCCATATCTAAGTTTAGGGCCATCGGTTTCGGTAAGCCCAGGCCCACTTGATTCAACAAAACGATCGCTGCAATGGCTTTTAATGCGTGACAGCATTTTTTACCCTGACGATCTATTAGTTTAATCCGGGATACCCAATGACTGGCAGGAAAACAGATAACAGATGGTCAGGCGAAGAAGATAAACTAAGCGATGAAGATCAAGTTTTTGCGCAGATCGAAGAAAAGTGCGACGAGTACCTTGAACTTTTGCGTAACGGGAATGCACCTTCGGTCGAAAAATTCGCGAACCGATTTCCAGATTTGGAACAGGGGATCCTCGAAATCTTGCCTACGATTTTGGTGATGGAACAGGCCCGTGATCGCAATCTTAAAAAACGAAAAGATGGAAGAGTCCAAAGTACAGCGACGCTACCCGATTTTGCTGACTTTCAAATTGTTCGCGAAATCGGTCGGGGCGGAATGGGAATCGTCTACGAAGCCCATCAATTGTCACTCGACCGAAAAGTAGCAATCAAAGTCCTGCCCAAGAATCTGCTAACCGAAAACCAGATTAAGCAGTTTGGGCGAGAAGCATCGACAGCGGCTAAGCTCCACCATACCAATATCGCACCTGTTTATGGTGTCGGCGAAAAAGGTGGCACTCATTTTTTTGCCATGCAATTGTTGGAAGGAAAAACGCTTGAAGAATTATCAAAAGCCGGCAAGATTTTTGAATTGGAGGAAATCGTTTCAATCGGCCAGCAAGCCTCTTCCGCATTAAACTACGCGCATGAACAGGGAGTATTCCACAGGGATATCAAGCCGGGGAATCTGATTTACGACTCATCGGGAAATGTCTGGGTCACCGATTTTGGCCTCGCGATTTCCCGGGAACAGCGTGAAACGGAATATGGTAATTTGGTTTCTGGGACCCTGCGATACATGCCGCC
>JBCCSJ010000492.1:0-2669 GCA_039200505.1 Planctomycetota bacterium
GAACAAACTGGCAAGATCGGCGAAAAACTTGAGATCTCGGATTTCAAGAAGCTAAGTGGTGAGAATATCGCTTCATACATTCATGCCGGTAGTAAGATCGGGGCAATTGTTTCCTACAAAGATGGCGGTGCTGCTGATTCAGCCCAATTCTTTCGCGGAGTTGCCATGCACATTGCCGCAATGGCTCCTAAAATCATGCGTCCGGATGAATTCGATGAAGAATTCGTTGCCAAGGAAGCTGAAGCGCTTCAGGGCCAGATCAAAGTTGAAAACGAGGACCGGGAAAGATTGGGCAAGCCACTTAAAAATGTCCCTCAATTCGCCTCGAAAAGACAATTGACTCCCGAAGTATTGGCTGAAGTCGAATCAAAAATCAAAGAAGAGCTCAAAGCCGAAGGCAAACCTGAAAAGATCTGGGACCGAATCGTTCCCGGTAAAATCGAAAGGTTTATCGCTGACAACACCCTGCTCGATCAAGAGCTTTGCCTGATGAGCCAATTTTACGCTTTGGATGATTCTAAGACGGTAGAAGCTGCTGTGAAGGATTTCAACGAAAACGCTGAGATCGTTGATTTCCATCGTGTCGCAGTTGGTTAAATGATTCTTCGGATAAGCAACACTTGAATCGGGGATCCCGATCCGAACTCTCGTTTATGCAAATTTTTGAAACGATTTGTATTTTCGTTCGAATTGGAATTTGGGTTTCCGTTTTGATGGTCCGCTGGAAAAATTTCGAAACAGATAACATCGGTTAGCATCGAGGCTTTCTCATCATTGACCATAGGCCATTTCGAAACCGATGATTGATTCGTCTCTAACGCCCTGCTATGGCAGGGCGTTTTTATTGACTATCATTTTTTCGAACTTATTCTGCATTCGCAATAAATCGGACCAGCTAATGTCAAAAGCAAAGTACAAACGAATCCTTCTGAAACTATCGGGCGAAAGTTTTTCTCCGTCCGGAGAACGCGGAATCAGTATGGACGAAGTTGTCCATATTTCTAAACAGATTTTCGATGCTCAAAAGCTTGGCTGTGAGATTGCCGTCGTAATCGGTGGTGGCAACATCCTACGCGGAAGTCGGTTCAAGGCCAGCAATGATGTGATTGAAGAGGCAACCGCCCACTACATGGGAATGATGGCAACCATCATCAATGGTCTGGCACTGCAGGATGCACTCGAATCAGTTGGCTGCAAAACTCGATTAATGAGCGCCATCAAAATGGATGGAGTCTGCGAACCATATATCCGGCGAAGAGCCCAGCGACACTTGGAAAAAGGTCGAATTGTGATTCTTGGCGCCGGCACGGGTGGCCCGTACGTAACAACCGATACCGCTGCAGCCTTAAGAAGCATGGAGTTAGGAGCTAATATTTTGCTGAAAGCGACTCGAGTCGATGGAGTTTACAGCGAAGATCCCGAAAAGAATCCTCATGCTGTTTTTTACTCCGAACTCGATTTTCAGACGGTCATTGAAAACAACTTAAGGGTCATGGATTCGACCGCAATTTCACATTGCATGGAGCATGATATGCCCCTGATGGTGTTCAATTTTCGAAAAGACGGTAACATTGTGAAAGCCGTGACCGGAGAAAAAGTCGGGACCTTAGTCACGAACCTGCCCGTAAATTCTTCTAACTGAATACGATTCACAGCCTGCCGCCAAAAAATACGGAGAACATGAGATGACCACTGAAGAAATTTTGATGGACGCCGAAGAAAGAATGGAAAAAGCGATTGAGGTTCTCAAAAAAAATCTCGGTGGAATAAGAACAGGTCGAGCCAATCCTGGCTTGGTAGACTCACTCAAAGTGGACGCCTATGGTTCGCCTACACCGATCAAACAGGTAGCTCAGGTGGGAGCCCCCGAACCGACGCAAATTGTGATCCGCCCCTACGATACAAGCATCATGAAAGAGATCGAAAAAGCGATCGTCGCCAGCGACTTGGGTTTCAACCCCCAAAACGATGGGCGGGTAATTCGGATCAATATCCCTCCGCTTTCAACAGACGTTCGCAAGAAAATGGTGAGCCGCATCAAAGAACTTACCGAAGAAGCCAAAGTCTCAATCCGCAATGTTAGACGGGACGGCAACAAAGCCGCAGATCAGGCGGAAAAAGACAAAACACTATCCGAAGATCAAAGAGACGATATTAAAGATCAGGTACAGGAGTTGACCAAAAAGTACGAAACTCAGGCAGCTGACATTGCTAAAGCACGCGAATCGGAAGTAATGGAAGACTAAGCTCTTCTCGCAGCAGCTGAGGTGCCAAGCTACGCTGATGGTACTGGTTGGCAGTTTCGACAATGATTTGGTCGTCGGTTTACACATGGCGTCATTGTTCGAACCCGCCTGCTCGTCGGTGCGGGCTCACGACTTGAAATCGTAATTTGCCCTTAATAGCGCGAAACCAAGACAAGCGTTGAGTCGTTAGAAAGGGTGAAACCACTAGCCAACCGGCGGGCTTCCCGCACCGGCAACATTCAATAAGCAGCAAAAATCAATCTTAGCCTACCAGTTCCGATGACGAGGCTACGAACAATATTCCTAGGCTCTATCCCTTAATTCCAATTGAGTAGCATTCTGATGATTGCGATTTTTACCATCGCGAGATAATTGTCGACTATTTTCTCGTACCTTGTAGCAACTCTTCTAAATTCTTTGATC
>JBCCSJ010000493.1:0-2659 GCA_039200505.1 Planctomycetota bacterium
CTTTCAGACGATTCGGAAAAACAAGAGAAGCATCAAAAGAAACGTTTTCGACCGCTTCGCCAGAAATGGTTCGGACGTTGACGTCAAAATTCAAAATTGATTTGGGGGAAAATCTGCGTTTTGGTAATTCAATCGAAACCGATTCATCTCCTTTGCCGTCCCAAAATGCCAGCCAAAGGATAATCTGTCTCCAAAATTGATCGTGCTCGGCCACGAAACCGCCACGTTTCCATTGCCAGCTTAGATCACCTGCAAATGCCATCACTCGACCACCGATATTCCCGACGACCATGATGGGGCGTGCCACTTCATCGTCACTTTCGAGCAGCACTTCGGCCGTCTGTTTTGCGACGATTCGATTTGCTCCAGCCATGCTGGGTAATCTGGCCCAAGCCCCCCGATTGCTTCCAATCTCTCCAATTCGAGTCACAAAGTGATCCCGGGAGGGCCTGACGGTGAATGGTTCATTGATATGCAAATCCTTTCGAACGTCCTGATCGTAGCTTTGACGTTCGGTCGCTCTCATTTGAACCGGTAACACATCGGCTAACGGAGTTTGTCCGTAGCCACCGGCACCGAAACTGTGTGATCCGCCTAGCATCAGTAATCCTTTGCCGCCCGAAACCGCTTCGGCAAGATCAACCAAAGGCCCTTGTTTGGTTCGAAAATCATAAAGTGCAGACGCATCGACATTTGACAGAACAAAAACGTCATATTTGTCAGGGTCTCTGAAGTCAGCCCCGTAATCGGCAAGCGGCCAAGTCCGGCGACTTCCCGCGTTGGTATAAATCGGTTCGAAATCCAAATCGACGAAATCGATGACTGAAAGAGTATCTCTTAAAAACCTTTGTTCCCATCCAAGCGATCCACTCAAAAAAAGAACGCTCATCCCTTTGTCACGAACGGTCAGAAACCCTTCCAATTCATTGTTCCTGACCGCCAATTCACCCGGCATTGCGCTGGCTCGAACCTTCAGTCGATACTCTCCAGCTTCAGCGGGGCTGAATTTCAATTCGACGTTCGACTCTTGGTAACTGTTGTCTGGGCGAAATAGTTTGGTTGCAACCACCTCTTCTCGGCCTCCTGAGTCGATCAAAACGAGTTCCAGTGGAATGTCTTGATTGGCATAACCGCGGGCGACAACCGTTGCCCGAGCGATCAGGTCGTTTTTCTTGTTGACGACCTGTTGTTCAGGGAAACTAGTGACTGCCACATCGGCAATCGCCGCCGTTTCACCAGGAAGCCCTAACTGCACTGCGATTAAAGGGACTTCGATGTCGACAAGTGAATCCACCGCCTGATTCAATTCGATTTCAGGATCTGAAGCATTTTGAACTCCGTCACTGGCTAAAATCGTGGCCAGCAGTCTTTGATCTCTTAGATCAATGGCGGTCGAAAAAACCGCCGTCCCGATATCTGTTTCTCCACCCTCTGGTTTTTTGGGCAGCTCAATGGATCCTTCATCATATTCGACCGGTGATAATCGGTTGTCAAAAGTGAAAAAACGAACGTCGATGTTGTTCTTTTTTAACTGCTCGAATTTGTCAATATTCTGGTTGATCATATCAACCGCGGTGCCCCAACGAGTCGAGTCATCCGAGACATGGGCCAATTCCATACTACGCGAAGCGTCCAATAGGAACAGAAGAACAGCTGCCTGGCTTTTTTCAATTTTTTGAACGCACCCCGGACGCAGCAACGCCGCAAACGCCATCAGGATCACCCCAAGACGGGTAAGAGTCAAAACCATCCTTCGCCTGGAAGTGAGGTTCCGAAAACTCGGACCGATCAACAGCATCGCTAATGCACAGCCAAAAACGATGACAAGCGACGTCGGCCCAAGTATCGGCGAGAATGATATCGAATCCACTAAGCCATCAATCCCTGTAAAAACGATTGGACATCAAATACTCGACCGCCATCACCACCATCATCAAAATCACCACAAACGGGTAAAACTCCTGCCCCCGCCGGGTTGTGCCTTGTTGCCGTTGAATCTCCGATTTGTCACGGGCCAACTGATACCGACCAACGCCTAGGTATGAATCGAGTTCGCTTGGAACGATCCTCGTCAAATCGGTAACGTCGGATTCAAGATTCGCGCTAAATCCTCTCAGCACGACTTCTCGATTGAATACGCCTTTCAACCGGTAATGGCCTGGCTGGTCAGTGAACCGGAACCGGATTTGATCGCTCACCGAATTGACTCGGCTTGGCAAACGTTCCTCATCAGGTGAAAAAGCTTGATAGGTTTCGGGATACTCTCGAAGGCTATTCTCAAATGAGACAGTTTGGCCCACTTGCACATTTAAAAACTCTGAATCCGTTTGCGTCAAGTAATTGGCGATTCCGGTCAGCAACATAAACGCAGGCAGCGGCTTCCCGGTTAACAAAGAGTTCCACATCTTCCGACCTCTCACATTCCCGTATTCCGTGATCGGCGTCGTCATCACCAATATTTTACCTTCGCCGAGTTCTCGTTCGATCACAGCCGGTTCGCGGTTGCTATACCTCAAAAGAGTTTGAGTTGGAAGTTCCTCATTCTCGACTGGATCAAGGCCCCAGTGAATAAAAACCGGGAATCGATTCCATAAAACCGAGGTCGGGTTGTCTCGAACCAGGGAAAACACCGGGTGAGTTAATTCGGCAGGGCTTAAGA
>JBCCSJ010000494.1:0-2657 GCA_039200505.1 Planctomycetota bacterium
CGTAGGGGTCTGAGTTCAAAATCTCGAGATTGTCTGGCAGCGAAGTGTTCACTTCAATCACTTCACCGGCAACGGGACTGTAAAGTTCACTCGTCGCCTTGACCGATTCTACTTCTCCAAAAGAGCCGCCCACGGTGACGTCGGCTCCAGCATCCGGAAGGTCCATGTAGACCAGATCTGTCAGGGCTTCTACGGCGTTGGCCGAAATACCGATAGTCGCGATTTTTTCGCCGCCACTTTCAGCAATCTGCGCCCACTCATGGGTTTCGGCAAATAGTAATTCTTCGGGGGTCATGCGTGTCTCCGTAATCTAAGCTTTCTCTCGTTGATAAAAAGGCAATCCAGTTACCTTGGCAGAATGTTGTTTCCCTCGAATGTCGATGGTCACTTCAGTATCGACCGCGGCATGTTCGGGATGAATGTATCCCATTGAAATTGATTTTTCTAACGTGGGGCCAAAGGCTCCACTGGTGATTTCTCCGACTACTTTTTCGTCTTTCAAAATCGAGCACCCTTCCCTTGCAGCTCGTTTGCCTTCGAGAACGAGTCCGATTCGAACAGGAAGCTGGTCGTCGTTTCTGGCAGCCAAGATCGAATGCTTTCCAACAAACTCTCGATCCTTCATTTGAATTGCAAATTTTAAATCGGTCTGTGCCGGATTGAGTGATTCGGATAATTCGTGACCGTAAAGCGGCATTCCTGCCTCCAGACGAAGAGAGTTTCGAGCGGCCAAACCTGAAACGCCCCCACCCAAAGGCTGGCTTAAATCGAAAACCTTCTGCCAGATACTTTCGGCAGCGTCGGCATTACAAATAATTTCGCAACCATCCTCTCCGGTGTAGCCCGTCCGCGAGATAAGTACCTCATCATTACCAATCTTGGACGTGGCACCCTCGTAATAACCAAGATCTTCCGGATTCATATCAGCCAATTTGGCAACCACCGAGTTAGCTTTGGGCCCCTGAACCGCGATCATGGCCGTTGAGTCGGTACGGTCGTCCAGGCCAATACCAGAATCCCCCAAATGAGATTCAATCCAGGAAACGATTTTTTGTCGATTACTTGCGTTCACAACCATCATGTAAAAAGGATTACCAGTGAGATCAGGCACGTGGTAAACCAAAACGTCGTCCAGAATTCCGCCTTCTGAATTGGTGATCAGGGAATAGCGGACTTTTTTACATGGCACTCCTACAATTCGACGGGTTGTCAGGCCATCCAGAAAATCCTCGACGCCCTGCCCCGAAAAATAAAGCCGACCCATATGCGAAACATCGAAAATTCCAACCGAATTCCGAGTTTGTTGGTGCTCTTCAATGATGCTCGAATACTGAACAGGCATCGACCAGCCAGCAAAATCTACCATCCGTCCGTTGTGTGCGGCATGCCAAGAATGCAAAGGGGTTTTAAGGAGTTGGTCCACGGTTTTACAGTGACCTCGTTCAAATAAATCGAACGGCCAAACGATTCAAAGAATCGGGCAGTTTCGGACAGGTAGAAATTGTGAAAGAACTTATCTTAGTTTATCACCCCACCTTCATTTTGACACCCTCTTTTTGATTCTCTTATCTCGACGGATCTGCATTTTTGACGTCAGGTTTTATGGATGCGAAATCAACCAGTTCTTGATCGTTTTCCGTAACCGTCACCTCTTGGCCAGCTTCCCAAACCACAATTTGCAGTTCAACTTTCCGATGATGAGAATCATGCGGCCAGATCGAATAATGTTTAAACTGGTGGGTCGGCAAACTGAACCAAGCAACCCAGATCTAATTATTAAGTCCTTTCGGAACTGTTTGGAAATCATGGGACCGAATTGTGGATCGAGTCAGGAATACAAATGACGGTAGAGAATCCAGAACTTCATCCCATCGAAAGCTCGCCACTGCAGGCCCGTCGTGAACGTGTATTTCTTGTTTTGGCGGGGCTTTTCCTGGGCTCACTGACGATGCTCAATATCCTTGGCATCAGTCGATTTATCGTCCTGTTTAGCTTGGAGTCCGAAAACGGGCAAACGGTTGTAAGATGGGGTCAGTGGAGTGCTTCAGGGTGGAGTTTCGCACTGGCCGTAGGTGTGCTTCCTTATCCAATCACTTTTCTTTGTACTGATTTGATCAGCGAGTTTTATGGCCGGGCAAGAGCCAACTGGGTCGTTTTAGTCGGACTGCTTTTGAACTTTTGGGTTGTGTTTGTTCTTTGGTTAGGTGGGACGCTACCAGCGGTTCCTGATTTTGATCCTCAAACGGGTCTACCTCCATTATCGGAAGTAACAGTGGGCCCAAACGGAATTGAAGATCCAAACAGTTTCGTGTTTTACAGAATTCGAGCACTCGCCTTCGGAGCCGTTGTTGCTTCGATGACAGCCTACATGGCCGCCCAGTTCTGTGACGTCTATCTGTATCATTTTTGGAAAAAACTGACCCGCGGAAAACACCTTTGGCTACGCAATAACGGTTCGACCTTAATAAGCCAGATGGTCGATACGGTGGCTGTCATTCTTATTACCCACTTTTATGCCCACGCGTTACCCATGCCAGAGGATGCGACGACTTCGGTAATTTGGAATCAGCTTTTAATTTTCATTTTAACCGGTTACGTATTTAAAATGATCGTCGCACTCCTCGACACGATCCCGTTGTACATTCTGGTTCAAATTC
>JBCCSJ010000495.1:0-2601 GCA_039200505.1 Planctomycetota bacterium
CCCGAATCGATATCAATTGCAAAATGTTTCCAATCCATTCGTCAACAGGTCAGCGTTTTCTTTGGGTTGGGGGCATGCTCCTAGTCCTTGCTGGGTTGCTGCACGTCCCCGTCTGGTGGATAGACGGCGGATCATGGGAAGGAAGCGTTTCATGGCGAAAACCAATTTTATTTGGAATCTCGACCGGCATGACCCTCTGCTCCCTAGGTTGGATCAGTGCCAACCTTAAACCATCAAAGTTTCATTCATGGTTAGGAGTCGTCGTTTCCAGTGCATTAGTCATCGAAGTTTTTCTGATCACGATGCAACAGTGGAGACAGGTTCCGTCGCATTTCAATCAAAGCAGCTCATTCAACGCCGGTGTGGACAATGTGATGCTCGCTATGATCGTGATAGCTACGGTTGGGATTGTCTATTTTGGGGTTCGATGTTTCTCAAGAAAACTGACCCTCCCATCCGATCAACGCCTAGCAGTCCAATGCGGGATGATCTTTCTGGTTGTGTCATGCATGATCGGATTTGTCATTTCCCATTTTGGATACCAGCAAGTCAGTGCGGGCCTATCACCCGAAAAATACGGACAACAGGGCGTTACGAAATTCCCTCACGGAGCGGCCATCCACGCGCTGCAGTACCTTCCAATCGGAGCCTGGATCCTTAGCTATCTCCAAGTGGAAGAAACGAATAGGAAAACATCCGTGGCAGCCTGGTCACTTTCAATGGCGTGCTTTCTTACCTTTGCGTGCCACCAAACTTTGCTAGGACTGGGCCGTTTCGATTGGACGCCAACCGGCATGGTACTGATGGCTTTGTCTGCGTTGTTAATCATCTACCCGGTTCGCTTTCTGATTCCGAATTTTGAACCAGCGATTTACAACAGTCAGGCGAGTCAAAAATGAGTGATCAAAAAAAGCAATTTTCCCCCGAAGAGATTGATCGAATTATCCAAATGGCCTGGGAAGATCGAACTCCTTTTGACGCAATCCAAGCACAATTTGGATTGTCTCCCGGGGAAACGATTCATTTCATGAGGTCTCACATGAAAAGCAGTTCGTTCCGCATGTGGAGGAAACGGACGGCAGGCCGAACAACGAAACATCAGCAAAAACGCGGGTTCAAATTCGGTCGATTCCGTTGTCCATCCCAACGTGGATGAATCCAGAGGATTCCATTTCAAAATCAATTCACATCTATACAAATGAAAGGGCTTACCCATGTTTGGTGGCAACAAAAAAGAGAAACTGGAAAAGAAGTACCAAAAATTGATGCAGGAAGCTTACGAGCTTTCGCACAGCAATCGAGCCAAGAGTGACCAAAAAACGGCTGAAGCAGAAGAAATTCGCAAGAAAATAGATGCCCTTACCAGCAAGTGAGCGCTGGCCCTGGTTCCAAAAAGCATGAATACGAAAATCACGACCTGACAGCGCGTAGACTGCTTGGCGGATGCCCCTGTTTTTTGATCCTATGAATTTTTCCAAACACATCGGTATCGATTACAGTGGCGCCGCAAAAGCTTGCACTCCAAGTAAAACACTGCAGATCTACCAAACAGATTCGTCAGGAAAGGTTAGACCTGTTTCAAAAGAGACAATCAGCAAATCGGCATCACGAAACTGGAGTCGAATTGAAATTTACAACTGGCTGAGCGAACAATTCAGTGTCGCCAGCACGGAAAAGCGACCGATTATCGTTGGAATAGATCACGGATTTTCGTTTCCAATTTCCTATTTCAAAAGATATCGGTTGAAGTCGTGGAATTCGATGTTGATCGACTTTTGTCGACATTGGCCGACGCATCAGGCCGAGGCCACGGTACAGCAGTTCCGAAACAGTTCCAAACGGACTGGAGATTCAAAAGAACTGCGGTTGACCGAACGGTGGACTAGTTCCGCCAAAAGCGTTTTTCAATTTGACGTACAGGGTTCGGTCGCCAAATCAACCCACGCTGGCCTTCCATTCTTGAATCGAATCAAGCAGAAACAAGACGTCCACGTATGGCCATTCGATGGCTGGAAGCCTGAAACAGGGCGATCGGTCATTGCCGAGGTCTTTCCTTCGATCTTTCGCAACCGATATGCTCGTGATAATCGCACGGTCGATCAACAAGACGCGTTCTCGATAGCAAGTTGGTTATTTCAAACCGATCAGGATGGTTATCTGAACTCAAGATACCTCAATCCTCCTTTGACATCCGATCAGCAAAATATCGCTGAATTGGAAGGATGGATTTTAGGCGTATGCTGAATCAGCGTGAGTAATTTAAAACCTGTACCAAACCGGGCAGTAGCCCATCTCACCTGTCCTGCCGAAGGCTTAGGCATGAACTAATTTTGCCCGTTTATCGAACGATAGGTTTCCAATTGAACCGATGTGATCGTCGTGCCACTGGGCGCAAAAACCTTCACAACGTTATTTTCCTGAACCTCATCGGCCGGAATCACCAAATCCAGCGGCGCAAAAAACTCACTAAATTCACCTGAATCGCCATTGTCGATCGCCATCGCCTGACCGTTGAATTCGATTTTTAACGGTTCCTTCAGCCCACCTCGGCGGTGAACTCCAACCAGCAATTTGGCTGAAGTCAACTGTTCTGGTTGATCG
>JBCCSJ010000496.1:0-2576 GCA_039200505.1 Planctomycetota bacterium
AAGAAAAGGATTTGTTTAACGACAAACACTTAAAATGTGCGTTTGAATTGGCTACCGATCCTACCAATGGGTTAGTTGACCGGGAGGAGTTGCTCAAGATTTTAGAGGGGCTTGATGCAAATCGACACTGGGTTGATCGAATTGACGAAATTACTGTCGTGATCCACTCGCTGGAAGATTCAAACGTTGAACTGAGTATCATCGTTTCAGCTGATGAAGAAACCTTAAACGGAATCAGTTCATTGGTGCCGATAGTTAATTCACTTCTCAGAGTAAATTCTCGACCTTCGGAAGAGAATGATGATTCAATTTCACCGACAGGCTTTCAATCCAAGAAAAATGTAATCAATGGTTCGGTGGTCATAACAAATAGCTCATTATTTCTTGACCGGATAACTTCGAATAATAAAAACTCGTTAAAACGAAGTTTTGCTGACAGCAGGCGATTTCGTCGCGTTAAGTCTCAACTCGATACGAATCCACTTAAAAATCGAATCTTAACCGCTATGGGAAATCCAGATATGCTGCGCCCATTTTTCAGTAAATTTGACGATCAGCAATGGAATGGAATGTTGATTCATGAGCTTCCTAGTTTTGGGGTCCAGGCAGCATTTGGAGACGGAAACAAGGGACCAAACTTTCTTTTTGAAGCCTATTGTACGATGACGCTACCTCGAACTGGCTTGGGTAAACTAATTGAAGCTTATGAACCGATTGAATTTATCCCTGCCGGAGCCCAAAAGGTGCAATCGATGCAAATTGGGCAGTTTGATCCATTCAGAATTGATAGTGCGAACAGACAGATTTTTGAGCGCCAATCCCCCGACAGAAATTACAAGTCTGCGAAAGAGAATAAGTATAAAAACGACAAGCGGGATTACTTTGAAGATGTGGTTCCGAGAACGAATTACACAGTCATACTTTATACAAAGAGCGACGCTGGAAAGGTTTCGGTGATTATGTGCGAAAGGGTGGCAGACTGCGAAGCAATGGAGAGATATGTTTCCGGGCTCGTTCAGACTGTAAACGCCTTTAGGCGTGGTCGCAGCAAAATTGAATCTACCGACCTTGCCGACCTTGGACGCCTTTATGCAATTGGCGCGTCGTCAGAGAACCCAGGTCTTGACGAAACGATTCACGAAGGGTTTCACGAACAAAGCTACTTGCTTACTGATAACTGGTATGTCACGGGTCGCCCAGTGGGATTGCTCCGAGAACAAATGAGTTTGTTGTTAAATGGTCACGAGAACGAAAACATAACCGGTTCGATAGACGATCTCTCACGAAAAATCAGGTTGATTTCAAATCCGTTTAAAGTCGACTATTACACGGCAGACTATTTGCTGTTAAGAGCTGGTGCAGTTGAAGGCAACAGAATTGTCGCGAAGCATGGTGGACGCGACTGGGATCAAGTTGAATCGGCCCTCAATCGTCCACCAAACGAATTCGGCTATCAAATGAAAATTGAATCCCAAGAAGATACGCGTGCGATCGTTGAAAAACAATTGCGGATTGTATTCGCAAATTTTTTTGGGAACCAGTTATTTCATTACTCGCAGACTGACAACGGAGTCCAATTGGTTGGCGGTTTTTTTCCGTCAAGCAAGGAAAAAGATGATTGACTTCTCCCTTGAGGCTTAACATCGCGACAAAAAACTGCTCCGTATTCATCTCCTTGGTAATCCATCTCGGTATTGTTGCCGCATTGCTATTGTTTTGCACCGTCGAGAAGACATCTGAGATCTTTGCTTCGTTTTGTCGCTGTGTCGTCTCGCCTGTCCAATTTTGCTTTCAACAAGGTTGTCCGGGTTTCATCTCCAACGATGTGAACGATTCTCACTGGCATGCCAGAATGATCGAGCCATTTTAGATCCCGTGACATACCCTCTGTTTGAGCTTTCTCTTCGACGACGTGACATAGCACTTTACGTCCCAAAACTTCAAGGATCTCGGTACGTAGGTATTTCGTGACGATCGTGTTTTCAATGATCGTTGGACCTTTGTCTGGTCCATTTTCAAACTGCTTCGTGCGGCGAATCCTCGAGACACTGTCACCGATACGTGGGCGAATTTTAACAAACCAAAGAACTGCCTCATTTTGTATACCTTGGTTGAGGCCGGATTGTTCCGTGCCGTTTGCATCGAACTCCATTGTGTCGAACACCTTGGATGTGTCTTTGGCATCAAGGTAAACAAAAGAACACCCACCGGATTCATTCTCTTTTCGCTGGAGGGCGAAAGATCCTACGCTTTGGTCAGCGTCATCGTAGAAATGTTGAAAAACGTAGACTTGAGATTCTTTTGGCTTCTCACGTTGACTCTCCTGAGCGTCGGTAGCATTCTCAAAAGATGTAGATCCGGCGACGAGCAACATTGTTAAGGCAACTACAGTTCTGATCATCAGTGTTCTCCTTCAGACTCAAACGGGGCCTAGTGCTTAGGTTTACCCACATTTTTTGAATTGTTTTGCGAATCGAGCTCCGACGATCATTGCATGAAGCTCATGCCAGCCTTTCCACAGTTTCTGCCATCCGGGCGGATGATCGCTCTTTCGATTCTGATGCCCGCTGAGACGT
>JBCCSJ010000497.1:0-2559 GCA_039200505.1 Planctomycetota bacterium
AATTATCAGCTTTTTCTGAGGGCAAAACTGTTCCCCCAAAGGTCGTAGCATAAACTGCGGTCAGGCCTTGAAGTTTGTTCAAAATTGAAGTTAATTTCAACTACTGAACCAATATCTCCTACTTAGTGCAGAATCTCGCCAAGCCCTGTATTGTCATCCTACTTTTGAAAGCCGGATCCAAACCACCGTTAGTTGATCCGAGTAACAGATTGCATACGATACATTTGACTTTTCGAAAATGAAATTGACTCCATATCAAAGAGATGAACGTCAAAATTTGATGTAGATTCATTAACAACTTTTCTATCTGGGGCGGATGGGTATTTCTAGCCAGATTTCCAAATTTTGAATTTGGAAATCAGACGCTAGAAGTATGCATCAAACTCTCTTCAACTCTATTCTGAAAGGATACCGATATGCGCGCTTCGCGTCTCATTGCTCTGTCGTCTCTGTTTCTAATTTCTGCTTTCTGTTGTCAGGAAGCGAAGGCGAACATTGAGTATCACCATTACACTTATTATATCGTCGGCACTGGTGCCACTGCATCGGAAGCGGCGGCTCATGCGAACAGTCAGGTTTACCAAATTATTTGGGATATTCAAATGACACTTCAACCCAATGAGTGGATCGAGGAAACTCATATTCCCTACCAAGGTTTTCTAAGTCCCAATGAGTATTTGATTGAGATCACAGTCATCATCGGCGTTGACACAGGCAACTGCGGTGGAGGTGGCGGCGGGGGTGGCGGCCCATCGGGACCTGGCAACCCAAACTAATCGTAACTCTCTGCCGTAGAGAATGGTTTAAACTGACTTGAAAGTGGTTTCAAAGGCAAAAGGTCACCCTGCGGGGTGGCCTTTATTTTTGGGTGATGGCCTTGCCCTGTTTACTGGTTTGCTCATTCGTCTTTGGCTTCAGATGATCTTTGGTCCATGAGTGACAGACTGCTACGGTCTGATCGAATCCTTTTTCATCGTAGGCTCGCACCATAAATAGAATATGACCGGGATTATCACCGGTGTAACGATACTTGAAGCTTTTAATTTTTTCGCCGAACAACACGTCCGCTTCCGGTGTCGACTTCAATTCCAATTCGTGTCGAAAGTTGTCGTTGATCCACTTCTTTCCGTCCCAGAACTTTTGGTTTTCCATATCGAGAATACAAAGCATCACTTTGGTAACTCTGTGGTTGTCGATCGCTCTGCCCTTAATCACTTTTGGCGTAACAAAAATATCCGGTTTCGGTGGGAAATCGATCCACGTTTCCGGTTCGTCCTGATCCAATTCAGTTTTGTGGATGTCGTGTTGCCAGTTTGTTTGACCGGCAGTATCCGTGATCACAAGCGAAAAACTTAGATTTCGTTTTGGAGGTGCAAGGGTCTGTACGATAGGCTGAAAATGAAAGTTCCATCGGGTGATCAATCCACCTGGAATCAACAGATTTGCGTTCATCGAAGCCGGCTGCTCTTGCCAATACTCGCCATTGAAATACTCTTTGGTCTTGCGATCCTTTACCACAAATTCAATTTTGTCGACGCCTTGGTCCGCCTCTGCGTATCCCGAAAACTTTAGACTTCCGTAGCGGGCTGGCTGGTCGGATTCAATTGAAATGGAGTTTGGAAAAAACGGAGCACGAGCTACATTTCGAATCCCCTGCATTTTCGCTTTTAAATTTTGCTGTTGTGACTCGTCCAGTGAATGGTACTGATTCACTTCCTGGTCGGGGTCTTTGGTAAGATCAAAGTATTCCCGTTTTCCGCCAGCCCATTCGGTGTAAACAGCATCTGGAAATCGGATCGAAGAATACGCTGCCGGAATCTTTTCAAAACGAGTGGACTCACTTTCCCAGTTTTCAATCAAAATGCCCGACCGTTCGAATGGGAGCGGTTGGTCAGGCGTAGATAAAAGGGGGAAGAAAGATCGGCCATCGATCGGTACTGATAACGATCCGCCAGCAATTTCCACTAATGTCGGGGCGATGTCGATGTTGGCAAGCAGTTGTTTGCAATCGGTGCCTTCGGCAACCCCAGGACCACAGACAATAAAAGGAACGCGGGTAACGCGTTGATAAGGCAGCCGTTTGCCGATGTGACGGTGAGCCCCAAGAGAAAATCCATGATCGGAAGTAATCACAAAAATCGTATTCTCAAGTTGTCCCAACCGCTTAAATTCATTCTGCAGTTCGGCCAGATTTTCATCCAGAACTTTCAATGCTCTAGCACGCCGAATGATAGTTTGTTGCAGTTCTTTTTGCTCGTCGGAATCGAGTGGTTCAAGCTGCATTGCGGGGTGGGACCCGTCGATGTGCGGTTCACTTTGAAAGTTCGAAAACTGGTCAATTGAAATCTCGTTTCCCCAGTCGTTGAGTCGATCGGGGACCATTTTCTGTTCAAACCCAGGCAAGTGGGGGGCAATTGGAGCCCAGCAAACAAAAAGCGGATCGTTTTTGTGACTGGATTCAAAGTGTTGGTTCAACACGGTTTTGCAATGTTGCAGCTCAAGATCGGTTCGATAGATTCCTTCGCCAAGCAACTGAAAGTTATCAAAATCTGTCCAGTA
>JBCCSJ010000498.1:0-2557 GCA_039200505.1 Planctomycetota bacterium
AGTTTCCATGTTTGGTTCATCGAATTCGATTCGGGTCGCTCATACCAACCGTTAGCGAACAAAATGTCCTCTCGCCCGTCATTGTTAATGTCACCGAATCCAATTCCATGGCCATTGGCTGGCCCAACGATAAATTTTTGAAGCGTGGGCGCGGCGTAAGATTCGGTAACTGTTTTGGCCTTTTTCCCTTTTCCCTTTTTAACTTTCCTTTCCCGTTGTTCGGTTTTGAATCCCCAAATAACCATTGGGTTATTTTTATTCCAGCTATTTGAAATCCATTCGACTTCGCCATCGCCGTCGAGATCCCTGAGAAAACTTGCTTCGTTCTGACCGAGTTGAGTGTCGACCAGCAATTTTTTTTCCCAAAGAACTCCCTGTTTCAGTTTGGCGGCACCAGGATTTCGGTACCAATAAACTTCCGTCGGGAGAAAGGAACCTGCAATCACATCGATCCAGCCGTCTCCATCGACGTCATGACAAAATTCACCGATGGAATGAATGTAGCCGTTCCAATCGTCGATGTTTCGCAAAGGTCTGACGGCGAAATCGGGCGCTTGAAACCAGAATCGCCCCGCAACCACATCCGGAAGTCCGTCTTGGTTGATGTCCGCGATATCGATTCCCTCGTTCGCGTCGACAACTAAGAGCTTGGCTTGAAATTTGACGCCCGAATTCTGAGCCACTGCCCAGGCTGTAAAAAATAAAAAAGTGATCGAAATCAACAGCAACATCCTTATTGTTTGACGCCAATTCTGATTGCTTCCAATTTCAAAGGCTGGTGTTTTCATTTTGAGCCTCCGTCCAATCAGGGAGGGGTGCCTCGAAAGTCATCCTTTTTCCGGACAACGGATGCAGGAAAGTGATAGATGCTGCATGAAGACACATGGGCGGATCATCTAACGTCAACGTTTGCTTGTTTGGGGGATCCGAAGAACCTCGATAAGTCGGATCACCAACTATGGGTAAACCCAGCGAATAAAGGTGAACTCGGATTTGGTTGGTTCGGCCAGTGATTGGAAAGCACTTTAATAACGTCGAACGATCGTCCCATTGGTGCACTCGTTCGAATCGTGTGAAAGCTTTTAATCCGGAGTCTGAATCAATGTTTCGTGAGCCAGCAGTCGAGGCTTCTGGACTGATCGGCTGGTGACATTCGAACTGGTCCAGGTTGACCATTCCGGTGACTCTAGCAAAATAAACCTTCTCAACCGAACAGGCTTTGAATTGGGAATGAATTGCTTGGGCCGCGGATTTTTTTCTGGCCATGATCACGACCCCGGTTGTGTTTGAATCCAAGCGGTGAATTACGCGGATTTGTTCGCCTGCGAAAACTTGATTCACGAACCAGGACAAAGTGTTTCGATTAAAACGTCCGCAGGCATGCATCGGGAGAGGCGCTGGCTTGTTGACGACCACGATTTCACTGTCTTCATAAAGAAAACTGACGTAGTTGTTAACGTCGGGCTCGACTGTCTGGGGAATGTGGTTTTCGATTCGCCATCCGGCGCGGACGATGGTGTCGGTAAGAACAGGTTGCTGTTTGTATCGAATCAATCCATTTTGGCACTTTTCAAGCCAGTGGTCTTGATCAAGGTGCTGGTGCATTCCAGTTAAAAAGTCGATTAACGTAGATTTGTCAAATCTTAGCGGCACATTCATGGGGCGAACGTTGGTGTAGGCAACTGAACCGGGTAACGGAGTGGTCAGGCGGGCAAGCAAGTTTTCTCTTTCCTGACACACTTCTTTGATTTGTTCTTCTTCGGTTTGAAAGCAATGAGGACAACTTCGAGGAGGAATGTAGTATGGCGATTTTTGATCTTGGGCCGATAAAATTGCCTGACATCCAAAGCATTGTTCAAATTCGGTCTCGGCAAGATTCGAATCCACAGCGACTCGTTTATCAAAAACGAAGCAATCACCATCGTAATGCTCACCGCCACAGTCTTCGAAATATTTAAGGATGCCCCCATCTAATTGATAGACCTCTTCAAAGCCTTCCTGTTCCATGTACGGGCCCGCTTTTTCACAGCGGATTCCACCGGTACAAAACATAACGACCGGTTTGCCTTTTAATTCGCAGTCAAGGTTTTGGGTTGCATCGGGAAAGCTACGGAAATGATCGATTCCGATCGGAACCGCATTTGCAAAAGTTCCAACCTCAATTTCGTAGTCGTTCCGCACGTCAAGCAGAGTTAGATCTTTTCCTTCGTCCAGCCATTTTTTAAGTTCACCGGGTGTGATTTTAGGGCTAGTTTTTTGTTTGGGTTGAATTGCCGCGACACCCATCGAAATAATCTCCTTTTTGATTCGGACCAACATTCGGCTGAATGGCTGGTGATCGGACTGGCTTTCTTTGACCGATAGATCCTGAAACTGGGGCCAGGAATGAATGTGAATCAAAAATCGGTCGATGTCCTGACGTGATCCTGCTAGAAAGAGATTGATTCCTTCCGAGGATAGAAGGATGGTGCCTTTGAGATTCAGCGATTTACAAAACGGCAGGAGTTCCGATTTCCAGTTCGCGAGATTATCCAAGCTAACAAACTTGTAAGCGGCG
>JBCCSJ010000499.1:0-2555 GCA_039200505.1 Planctomycetota bacterium
CAATTTATGAATACCTTGATAACATCCCTAGCCGAGATCGGGAATTATTTTTGAATCACTTTTTGGATGACGACTTCAACCATAAAAAGTTTTGCAAGAGTTTCAATTCCGAAGCAGATGACAAAACGGTGCACAATCAACGATGTAGACTTAGCCGGATTATCCAATCAACAAGAGCTTTTTTTGCGAAGTCTGAAGTAAGGTAAGAAAGTAACCTACCCCCGTGATCATTATGAAATTCGACTGTCCAAACGAAAACGAATTGATCAAAGTTATTTCTGGAGACCAGCCTGATCCGGCTGTGTTGTCTCACTTGGAAACTTGCGCTACTTGCCGTGACCATGTTGAGTCGATTTCGGAAGACATGAAATCAATTGCAACCGGATATCTTCAGCGTCAACAGAAAATGAAAGATCTTGAGCAAGAAGCTAAAGAAGTCCTAAGCTTTTTGAACCCAAACAAACCTGAAATTCCGTTTCCTGCACAAAATTCACCAATCACCTGGCCATTTCATGCTGGGACTGGAATCATCTTGATGCTGGTTTTTGGCATCGCTTTATCATGGATTGTTTCTACTGCGCCCTTAAGTGACGAAAATGCTAATGCTAGTCCGGATGACTACACCCTTGCGTTTCTGAATTCCGAAATCCACAATACCGTTGAAAGCCCGTCGGATGTGCCAGATTCGATTGGCATCACGTCCATCTGGCCAACAGACGTTTCTGCCTTTAGCTGGCATCCAAAAATCAAAAACCGGTTTGTCGTAGGTTCAATCAACGGAGAAGTTCGCGTTGTTGAATTCGATGACGCTGGTAAATTTGATAACAAAGACATCTATTATGGTGCCTCAACAACGGTCACCAGACTTTCCTGGTCGCCAGACGGTCAACAATTGGCGGTTGGAGAAGGCAGCGGTGCAATTCGAATATGGGAATATGGAAAATGCAGACTACTGACCGAGCACAAACAGTTGATTCGTGCTCTCGACTTTTCACCGAATGGTCGATATCTATTCTCCCTCGACTACAGCGGAATTGTCCTTATTCGACAGGTACAGGATTGGGAAATCATTCGCCGATACCAGATATCAGCCAATGAAAGAGTTGAACCAGAGGTAATAAAAACCGAACCCTTTGCGATTGGTGCACGAGGGAAGTGGACCCCCGACTCAAATTTCGTTTTCGTAAGTGGAGGCGACTTTAGCGATTTGCTGGTTCGGCTATCCCTTGATGGCGAGTCCGATCTCGTAATTCAAGATCATCAGAATTCGAGACTAACTTCACAAAAAAATGGAATTGTCGCAATCGATTTTGAGACCGTATCCCAAAAATGGCTTACAGTAAAACCGAGAAAAGAGACAATTGAAATTCGCGATCTATCGGATCCCCTAGCTATCCAAAAGAGCATATCTGTCAAAGGAATCAAGCGAGCCTACTTTGCGGACAACCAACTTCTTTGGGTAGAGAGAGACGACTCGATAATCAAAATTGATGAAGAAGGAGAAGTTCTTTCAGAATTGAAAGATGCTTCGTTAGTTAGCTTTAGCCGCGATCACAGGCTGCTGAGTGTTTCTCGCAGTCAGTTCAATATTCAATTGGGGTTCTATAACGAATCTTGCCAACGAATCGCGGCTATGCCCGACACGAAACTGACCAATTTCATTGATGCGGATCAGATAGGTGATCGGCTGATTTCGTTGGACTCAAGGAAAACAGTTCGGCTTTGGGATTTGCAGGGCAACCACCTGAAGTCACAAAATTTGGATTCTATTCCCATCCAAATGGCAAAGCATCCCAGTGGAGACTTATTTGCCATGGTAGAGAGTGGCGGGAAGTTATCAGTTATAGATAACAAGTTAAGTATCCTAGCTGACTCCGTTGCTGATGATGACCCAAAAAAACTTGACTGGATTGATCAAGATACGATCGTAGTCGGCTATGATTCCGGCCGGGCAGCAACTTTCAAACTAACTGCTCGCATTGGTAAAGATTGGCTGCTGAAACAAATCCACGAACATCAGTTCTCATTTTCCGTGAAGGGACTAGAAGTTGTAGAAAACCAGGTAATTATCTCGACTGTTAAAGAATTCGAGCATCCTTTTTTCTGGATATGGGAACCAGGAAAATCACCTCAGCAAATTCCAAACACCCGGAAAATCAAAGTAAATCAGAAGAATTGGGTAGCCCCAAGACTGGCTGGATTTCCGCATCAAATCATTGCCAACGAAAAGAATGAATTTCTTGTAGGAGGGCACCAAGGTAGCTCGGCAATTTATCGCAATGGCGAACTCAGGCCGCTACCATTGCACAATCGTTATCTACCGGTCCATGTGGCCTCAAATGGGCAACAAGTGATTACTGCCGGAGGAGATGGTACCGTTTACGCCTGGAATAGCGATGGTGTAATGGAAACGATCTCCCTAAATCGAATACGTGTCAATGGACTCGAATTTAGTCGCGACGGATCCCTTCTCGCAGTATCCGAAAATACAGGAGACATGCGAATCTTTTCCTTTGACAACCAAAAAGTGAACCTTCTCCGCACTCTAGCCGGAA
>JBCCSJ010000500.1:0-2554 GCA_039200505.1 Planctomycetota bacterium
AAATGTTGAGATGCGTGGATTGGTAGCATGTCAAAAATATGTCCGCCGCCATTGTTGACGACGATCACGATCATCGGCCATCGGCTTTGGGCTACCAAGGCAAAAGAATTTAGATCGTGCAGCGTCGACAAATCACCAACGACAACGGTGGTCGTTTGAGCGAGTCCAAGTGCGTATCCCGCAGCGGTTGCTATCAGGCCGTCAATTCCGCTGGCTCCCCGATTGGCAACAATTTGACGCGCGACATCCGCAAAACCGTTCCCATACCAGTCGAGATCTCGAATCGGCATGCTATTCCCAATGAACAATCCGGTATCCGGAGGGCAGTGACGACTGATGGCGTGGGCGATGGCAGGCTCACTGAAGTTTTGATTCTCGGAATCAAAATGGAGTGCAAGAATCTGATCTCTTCGAGAGATTGCTTGTCTCCATGATTTTTGAAATGCGGATGTCGGTGATGTTATCGACAGTTTTGAGTCCAAGTCGCGCAGATCAAATCGGAGCTGGGTTTGTTCGATCTTGTTCGGATTGAAAGTTATTCCAGAAGCTGTGAATCGAAAAAATCGAGTGCCTGCATCGACGAATTTCTTCGTCCAACGGAGGTATGACTTCGAGACGACGCGATCGCCGAAATGGACGATGTTGTCGGGCCTAGGTAATGTCACCTCGTCAGGGATTTCTAACGATCCGGTTCGCAATCCACTAGTAATATCCGAAAGCAATGGACAATTTGTTTGTTGAGAAAGACGCAGAACTTCATTCGCCTCGCATGAGTCGCATGTTCCCGCGACCATTAAAGTGTTACCCATGATCTGGATCGGGAAATGACATCTACCATCGGTATCTGAAAGGGATCGTTGACGGTCGACAAACGTCTTGGAAGAAACTTGGTCTTCATCTCTTTCAACGTCTTTCGCCGGTTGGGATGTTTGTGTTTCAGGACGGTCCGAGTCAGACCCATTTTCATCGGTGGTTGTAAACGGCTCTCGGAACATCAAATTGAAATGGACGGGACCCTGATCAGCGACTTTGAATCCAGGATCGAGGAATTGACGGCTTAATGTATTGGCTAACTTCTGATCGCAGATGCCTAATTCTTCTGGTGGAAACACGTTGCCGAAGTAAACGGGATAATTGCCAAAAATCTGTTCTTGATTGATGGTTTGATTCGATCCCGTCCCCAAAAGCTCCGGCGGACGGTCCGCTGTTAGCAGCAGCATCGGAATCGATTCCATGGATGCTTCGATGACGGCTGGAAATGCGTTGGCGACTGCAGTGCCAGAAGTACAAACGAAAATTCCAGGCCGTCGGGAGGCCCGAGCGTATCCCAGCGTGGCAAACGCAAGACCGCGTTCGTCAAAATGTTGCGTGACAATCGCGTCAGGCTGACGGGCAATTGCGAGAGTTAGCGGAGTGCATCTGGAGCCCGGTGCAACAAAGAAGTGATTCCAACCACGTCTCATGCATCCTAAGATTACGGCGTCAGCCCATGTTCGGTCGGTCAAGCTAGCTCCCCGAATCAATGCGGTTTGCAAACCATTCAATCACGAAAGATGCTCAAAAAGTCCTGGATCTTATTTTCGACCTCTTCCCACTCGGCTTCGGGGCGAGAGCCTCTCACGATTCCTGCTCCTGAAAAAAGCGAGAGCCGATCCGCAACCGCCCACCCGGACCGGATGGCGACGGCAAAATGGGCTGAATCCGATCCAATCCAACCCACCGGTGCCGCGTACCAGCCACGGTTGAAGGGTTCAATGCGGGCAATTTCGGGAAGTGCATTATCCGTCGGGTAACCACCAACTGCCGGCGTTGGGTGTAGGCGACTGAGCAACATTCCGTCATCGACATCTGGTTTGAGCATCCCCAGAACGTTGGACCGAAGATGCTGCTTTCTTGCGAGTTTCAAAATGGAAGCTTGCGAATCAACCTCAAGCTGTTCCACAAATTTGTGAAGCTTTTGTCGGATACTTTTTCGAACAATATCGTGTTCACGCTGATCTTTATCGCTGTCAAGCAGATCTTGTTCTAGATTCTGATCCTCTTCGACGTTGCTGCCACGCATCCTTGTGCCGGCAACCACTTCGCTTTGTAGGACTTGACCGTGTCGATAAAAAAGTCGTTCGGGCGTCGCCCCTAAAAATGACGATTCAGGCCCGAAGTTAAAACAAAACACAAAACAATCGTGTGTTGTTCGACTCAGTTCGTGGGCCAAGCTGATCGGGTTTAACCTCGATTCAAACTGTAAATTTGTTTGCCTGGAAAGAACGATTTTTTCCAAAGCTTCATTTTGGATTAACGATAACGCTTCGCGAACTCTCGCATCCCACCCATCCCGGTTGGGTAAATAGTTTTTCGAGATTAAACGGGGGAGCGAATTTGGAAAATCGCCAAACTCAAATCGAATCCTTTGCAGGTCTTGCTTGGCTTGGTGGATATCGGCTGGATCCATGACAGCCAAAGTCATTACTCCGTCCGCAAGGGTAATTCGAGGAATGATGAATCGACCAGCACCGAAAACCGGCCATTCTGCAGAAGCGTCAAACGCAAGTCCGCC
>JBCCSJ010000501.1:0-2548 GCA_039200505.1 Planctomycetota bacterium
GTCAACGAAACCACTCACCTGACTCACACTGGAACGATTATCGGCACCCCTGGTTACATGTCCCCGGAACAGGTGCAAGGAAAAGAACTTGATGCCAAAAGCGACCTGTTCAGTGTTGGATCGGTTCTGTTTGAGTTGCTGACCGGCGAAAGTCCATTTTCCCAAGCCAATATTTTTTCGACTTTGCTGTCAATCACTCGGGACGAGATTGATTTGGATAGCCTGAAAAAAGTCCCGGCGATTCCAGAAGACCTGAAAACAGTTATCGTGAAGCTATTACAAAAAGATCCTTGCAATCGGCCAGAATCAGCTGATGAGGTTGTGCAATGTTTAAGCCGCGACAAAATCGTGGAATCAGGAACTGACACCAGAAATCCAACTAGTTCGGCAAAGTCGATCGCTAACTTTCTTTTGACGCTGTTGTTGGGTGGTGCATTATTGGCGTTGGGTTTATTGGCGTATCAAGCCAACGACAAAGGTATTTTGTGCGTCGAATCAGACACCTCCGTCGATGTCAAAATTGAAAGTGAAACTGTTCGAGTCACCGATCCAGAGACAGGCAAAAACTACGTTGTCAAAATCGGCAGTCATCCGCTGCCATCGGGAGTTTACCAATTAGAGTTGGTCGACCCGAGCAGCGGACTGACCCTTTCGTCGGAATTAATTGCGATTCGACGCGGCGAGCAACAGATCGTTCGAATCTATTTAAAGAAACCACCGGCTGACGAAAAACTTCCGATTGCCAATGAGATAGATCCCATCAAAAGTGAGAATCCTTCTCCTATCGTGGTCGAAAAAAAATCTCGGGTGGAAAGCCCCGATGTAAACTATCCGATCCGTTCGAGCGACTCTGGGGCGGCCCAAAAATCCGAATTAAGAGTCTGCGTGACGCTTCTGAATTCGACTCCGTTGTCGACGTCCGAAATCAGAGACCTTTATGGAATCAATTTAAGAAAAGGGAATCGAATTTCAGCAACAAGTCTGGTGCAAAATTACCGGCAGAGGAATTTGGCGGACGACTCCCTCTGGTCGATTGAATCCAGACGGAGGAAAGGGGATATGGATTCAATCCAGATAAATGAGGACGGGAATCTGTTCGCTGATTTTTCAAATTCCAAGGCTTCGGCCGAGGAGGAGGCTGCATTTGTCTATCGTCTCGAATTTGAAAGGTGCGTTAGGGTTTGGGATGTCAATGGCTTGGTACGGCTGGTTCCATTGAGAGGAAAGTTACTCCATTTTTCATGGTCACCGCACCCTGAAATTTTCGCAACGCTCGAAAAAATAGAAGGAAAAAAAGAGGAGATTCTTATCTGGCGAGTTGATCGTTCTTCGAATCATTCCTCAGTACAAATCGTTGTTCGAGCCACTGCAGATGGACTTCAAAAATTTGAATGGTCTGTCGAAGGCGAGAAACTCGTTTGCCAATCTTCTTCAGGAATAAAGTTCTACGATTTGTCAGATCGCAAATTTTATGAAATCCCAGGGTTGCCCATCCTCAAAGGGTATTTACCAGCTCGCCCGTGGTCGGCTAGCGGAAGATTTTTGGCAACCTACCAAAAGCCAATGGATGCTGACATTCGAATTGCTAATGTCTGGGACCTGGAAGAAAAGAGAATTCACCACGTTTTTTCAGACGCCGCACGAATTCGTTGTAATTCAAAGTACGACACCATTGCAGTGGAAGGTACTGAGGTATGGGAGTTTTGGGATATCAAGAAATTACAACGGGAAAGCTACGTGGCCAAAAGCAGTCAGATTTTCAGTGAAGCATCTCCGAATTCGAATTCGATTGCTGAATTGACTGAAGGGGGCAACAAGGTTGTTAACAGACTTGGCACTCGTCCTTTTTCAATTTCCCGAGATTCGCTACCCACTTTTCCTAACGTTTCAAGTTCTCGCGTTTCGCTGCCATCCCTCCCACACTCTCTTTATTCTAAACCACGGCAACCCCAATTGGGCTGGAGTGGCAATGGCAAAAGGCTATTCGTCGGAAATCTGTTCGCAATGAATTATTTCGATGTCACGAACGGGCAATTGGAGGAACCGGTTCGACTTAAATCCATCCTCGAATCGAGAGGACGTGATTGGATGCATCGCACTTTGCTGGGCGACAAGAAAACTATTTTCGGATACGGGCGTCGGCCTGCGACCCTGTTCAATTTGGATACGTTATCGAATCGAACCATTGATATCAAATTAGATCGGTCCGCTCAAGTTACGGGCTCTCCCGACGGAAAACAGATTGCGATTCTGAAACGGTATGACCAATCTATGGGAATGGGCGGTATGGGAATGGGCGGTATGGGAATGGGCGGTATGGGAATGGGCGGTATGGAAATGGGAAGCTTGGGGACAGGAACATCTAGTGAAATGTTTGGTGGTATGCCAAGCCAATTGATGGGAAAGGGATATGACAATGAGGGAAACCAATCCTTTCAAATTATCGATGTCGATACGGGAAAGCTAGAGAGAGTCGATTCAGTGATTGGCAAGATCGTTAGTATTCAATGGAGTGGTCGACCAAAACAACTAATGCTGAAAACTAAAA
>JBCCSJ010000502.1:0-2535 GCA_039200505.1 Planctomycetota bacterium
CAATCGGGATCTCAAAATTCATCGCGACCAATTAAATCAATATGTAGAAGCCATCAACCAAACGCATCCCAACGGCTGGACCACCTTTGATGCGTTTTGGGCGTCTGCCAGTGGCAAAGATGTCGCGACAGTCGATTTCGATTGGCCCGACCCTGTCATTCATGACAAAGACGTTTATGAAAGTTTGGCCACAACGATCGACGATCTGGTAACAAGTCATCAGGCACTGACGCCCGACCTTGTTCTTGACATGGTTGAGGCAACAGAATGGTCCGTCCAATGGGAACGCGAACTTCTCAATAACACGCAACAGCTTGCTAAATCGTCGGACGAGCTTCAAGAACGACTGGCTCATTTTTCTAAGACGGTTGGTGTGGTTCAGGCAGATACTACAGTCGAGCTTTTATCCGCTTTTGCCAACCTTCAATCTCGCCTGGAAAAGAGCCAGGGACATAATCTTAAAATCTTATTTCATAAAAACTTCCAGCAATTCCCAACCGCCTTTCAAACTCTCGAAACAGCTGTCAACCAGTATCGCGATGCAATCGGCGGCCTTGCGGGCGATTACGGACACAATAGATTGACGATACCGATCGATCAAATCGAACTTCAATGGAGAACCGCGTGCACTCAGTACTGGCCTTTTTCCTGGTTTTCCAAAAGGAAGGTGAATCGTTTACTGAACACGTATACGCTTCCCGGTTCCGGTGCCCTGCCAGCTCAAGATCTTCCGTTATTAAAGTCTATACAGCAACAGAATCAAATCATCCAGTCGAGTCCCCTTTCAGGTGCCAGTTCCTATTTCAACGGATCGGACACCGATCTTGGTCAATTAAAAAATCAGATCAAACTTGCGGCTGGCCTGTTTAAAGCCATTCGAAAGTTAGGAAAACTTGAGATTTCTGAATCCGCAATCGTAAAAGCACTTACCGATGTGATTTCGGGGCGACGAAATTCCCAGATCGAAAAATCGGGCGCTGAGTTTGCGGCCTCTTTTTCCAAGTTTCAAAACGCTCTTCATGCTTACTCAAAGACTGCTGGAAAAAGACCTCTTTCATCGGATCAGGCCAACATCTTTGAACAGGTTCGAAAACAAACGCAAAAACTTATCGACAATCGGACCGAACTCAAACGGTGGACTCATTGGTGTCGCGCTAAAGAAAAAGCCAAACAGAAAGGACTTGGCCAATTCGCAGCTTGCCTGCACAACGATGATATCGATTCAACGGATCTTCATCGTCGCTTTCGGGTCAGTTACGCGAAATGGTTGATCCCGACACTTGTGGACCAGAATCCTGTCCTTCGCAATTTCGAAACTTTTCGTCACGAACAAGTCATCGACGAATTTCGCAAACTGGATCGGTTGGCGCGAAAAACGGCCTCTCAAAAAGTGCTTGAATCAGTCGCCCATCAACTTCCGGATCCGGCCAACGTTACCAAGCGTTCCGAACTGGGGCTATTGCGTCACCAGATGCAACTGAAACGACCCAGCAAATCAATTCGAGATGTGATCAACGGAATGCCTGAGACGTTTCGGAAACTCGCACCCTGTTTATTGATGTCTCCACTTTCGATCGCTCAGTATTTGCCTGCCAATCAGCCTCCATTCGACATCGTGATTTTTGATGAAGCGTCTCAGATCACAACCTGGGACGCAATCGGGGCGATCGCCAGAGGGAAACAGACCATCATTGTTGGCGATCCGAAACAACTTCCTCCGACCAATTTTTTCGGAAAAGCGGAAGAGGAAGAATTCGATGACGATTTGGAACTTATCGACAAAGATCTAGAAAGCATCCTCGATGAGTCCAAAGCCTCAGGGCTACCAGAATTGCAATTGAATTGGCATTATCGTAGCCGTCACGAATCATTGATTGCGTTCTCAAATTACCAATACTATCAAAATCGTTTGATCACGTTTCCTGCCGCGGACGACGAAGGCAAAGGCGTTTCGCTCACCGTTGTCAAAGACGCCTTCTACGACCTCGGGAAAAGTCGGACCAACCGAATCGAAGCCGAAGCGATCGTAAGATGTGCGATGGATCAGATGAAGCTTCAACTGAAACTGCCGGTCGAGGAAAGAAGAACCTTTGGCGTGATTACCTTTAATATCCAGCAGCAGTCTCTGATTCAGGATCTTTTTGATCATGCTCTCAAAGATGAACCCGAATTGGAGTGGTTTTTCAGTGATGATCGCATTGAGCCAACTGTGGTCAAGAACCTCGAAAATGTTCAAGGCGATGAACGTGACGTGATGTATTTTTCAATCACTTTTGGTCCCACCCTAACAAATCCGCGAATCAGCTTGAATTTTGGAGCACTTAACAAGGATGGCGGGCACCGCCGACTCAATGTTGCTATCACGAGGGCCCGGGAAGAAATGAAAGTTTATTCAAGTTTTCATCCAGATCGGCTTGATGCCACCCGGTCTCAATCTCGAGGCTTAAATGACTTGAAGAAGTTTATGCTGTTTGCTGATGCCCGTGGCGAAACACCCCTTGAAGGACAAACGCTCGATAGCGTCGGAGGTTTCGA
>JBCCSJ010000503.1:0-2517 GCA_039200505.1 Planctomycetota bacterium
CTGATTAAGGAGCCCAACCCGGTTTTTTGTTTTTGTGAACCCGTTAGGTGATTTGCTGTCTTACCAATCGTTGGATCTGCCGCGGGTGCTTTCGAAGTCTTATTCGGATTGTTCGTAAAGTATTCCTTGACGGTGTCTAACTGGATTCAACGACCACCGAATGGGTCGGTTAGCTCAACTGGATAGAGCACCAGACAATCACTCTGGCTGTTGCGGGTTCGATTCCCGTACCGAATCGGGACAGGTGTTTCAAACCTGTTTAATGGGCGAGTGTTCCAAACTTGTCCTAGTCGGCTGGACGTTGTCGTTCAAAATTTACCTGCCATACGCGGCATCCAGTTAGAACGGTTTTGTGCTGTTCGAATCTGTTTGTCGTCGCATGATGCAGCAACAGCAAAACGAAACCTGCAATCATCGCAAAATATTCGTTCCGAGGAATTCGATGGCGAATCGAGGTCGAACTCAATCGTCTGAGCTTTAATCTAAAGCCATTCGTTGAAATTCGCTCGAAATCGGATCGGAAAACAGGAGCAAGTTGATCGGTGATTCCGTTCCGTCTTCTGTAGGTGATTGGGTCCGGCAACGGAAGGCTTTTTAAATTTTTACCTTTCAAAGGAAAGGAATGATGCGAGTTAAAATTTTCCCAGACCAGATCGGTCTGGCTTTTCGAGATGGAACTTTCAAAAAAGTATTACGAGCAGGGACGTATTGGAACCTGCCATTCTCCAAAACCAAAATTGAAGTCTGCCAATTGCGGGACGTGATTTTCACTCATCCAAAATTGCGTGACTTGGCAAAATCTGGATCGCTTAAAGAGCTTGGTGAGATTTTGGATCTCAAAGATGATCAACGGGCATTGATCTGGGTTGACGGTCGATTCCATAAAATTCTTCCACCGGGACACTACATAATTTGGAATGTGTTCGCAGAAATTCGAATAGATATCGTGGATGCCCGATCGGCTCCTTTCCAACATGGACAATTGTCCGTTATTAGTCGGGCCGAAAGCAGTCTGCTCGAAATCCAAACGGTTCACCGAGATCATGAGGGGATTCTATTTGTCGACGGGAATTTCACTCCATCCTGCAACCAGGTCGATATGCGTTCTGGCGAAAAATGGCTGACATCAAAGTCGTTGAAGTCGACAAGCGTGAACAAGCGATCGATGTCAACGGACAAGACTTAATGACTGCCGACAAAGTGACACTGCGCCTCAATGCTGTGATTACCTATCTGGTTAGCGATTCCCGACGATCCGTATCGTCAAGTGATAACGTGCACCAAGCCCTTTATCGAGCAGCGCAACTGGCTTTGCGAACGATTGTGGGCCGACACGAATTAGATACCTTTCTCAATCATAAGCAACAGGTTGCCGACGAGGCGATGGAACAGTTGTCCAGTCGCGCCGATGAGTTGGGACTTAAAATCGTCGGTCTTGGCGTTCGGGACATTATTTTACCGGGCGAAATGAAAGATTTGATGAACAAGGTCATCGAAGCTCGCAAGGCAGCGGAAGCCAACTTAATTTCACGACGTGAAGAAACTGCGGCTATCCGTAGCCAAGCGAACACGGCCAAATTGTTAGATGCTAATCCGATGCTAATGAAGCTACGAGAATTGGAAGTTCTTGAAAAGATCGCCGAAAGCTCCAACTTGCAAGTCGTCCTCGGCGGCAAAGAAGGACTAAGCGATCGGATGCGGCGACTGGTTTGATAGGCCTTTACCAATCGAAGTTGAGTCGATTGAATCATCAGGGGTTCGATCGACTTTTTTTGTCAGATTTCTCGCTGGAAAATTTCTTGGTTCGATTGAGTGGAAAGTGAACCAGTTCTTACGCCCTACTTTCATCCGATTTGGAAAAACTAACCGAATCTATTTGCCAAGTGGACGCCCAGTCGATCCGACCGACGCTCAAGCCATTGATCCAAGTTTCGTTGTAGTTGATCCATCAGCTCAAATTCTCGATCTCGACTTGCGGCGGATATTTTTCTCTGCAGTTCATCTTCCGCTAGTAATTCTTCCGCAAGTTTGGATATCTCAGGAAAGGAATGGCGACCTAACAGTTCGACCTTTCTTCGATGTTTGTTGGGGACGAAACCTTCCCACGTCACGTAACTAAAAAGTTCTCTCGACCGACCCTCCAGTTCTGTTTGCTGCTCGCCTAACAACAGACATTCATCACAGAGCCGACGCTGGGTTCCGAGGATGCGTCGAGTTTCTTTTGATTTAGAATGGCCACAACACCAGCAGGCGGAATTGGTTTGTACCTGTTTATTCCGAATCCTTTTTTGACGCTGGCGACGCAAAATCCAGACTCCTTCAAGACAAAATCGTTTACTTTTATAGCCGGTTTGGTAACCGGATTGGGCAGTTTGACGCAACGCAGACAGGTTGAGTGAAAGAAGGTAGAGCAGTTTGGTAGCTATTGGCGGAAAAAACGATCTTCTTATAATTGGGACTCGGTCTTGTCGATTAATAGACAGCCAGTTTTAGACCACGCCCTCGTAGCTCAGGGGA
>JBCCSJ010000504.1:0-2480 GCA_039200505.1 Planctomycetota bacterium
CTGACATCAAGCCAGACGGGACCGTATTGATCCGTGGCGTATCCAAACGTTTCGCTCAACGGAATCGTGCAACGGATCAATACGGTCCCGTCTGGCTTGATGTCAGTCGCCTCCATGATTCCACGTCGCGATGTCAAATCGCCGACGATCGAACCCTGAGCAGCGTCAGGACATTCAATTTCGCATGCCATGACGGGTTCCAGCAACTGGGGCTTCGTTTTTGGCATATACTCGCGGAACATCCCACGTGCCGCTGTTTGAAATGCCATTTCCGAACTATCGACGTCGTGATACGAACCATCGGCGAGCATCATTCGAAGCCCAACAACAGGATATTCGGCCAAAATACCTTTTCCGATTGCCGAACGCATCCCTTTTTCGACGGCGGGAATGTATTGTTTGGGAATTCGACCACTCACAATTTTTTCCTCAAACAAAAATCCATCTACGATTTCGGGCGCGTCGTCCTGACCTTCGAATTCCGATTCATCCAATGGCTCAAGCCACCCTTTGATGTGGGCGAATTGACCGGAACCACCGGATTGCTTTTTGTGCTTGTAATCAAACTCGGAACGCATGGTTGGCGTTTCTCGGTAACTCACTTTTGGAGCACCCACTTCCACTTCAATTCCGTATTCACGTCGGATTCGTTCGACATAAACGTCCAAATGCAACTCACCCATTCCCGACATGATGGTTTCGCCGGTTTCTTCGTCAGTAGCGACGCGGAAAGTCGGATCCTCTTTGCGGAAACGCTGGAGTGCTTTACCTAGTTTTTCGGTACTCGATCGCTCAGCAGGATTGACCGCGACGGAAATCACGGGGTCAGGCACGAACATATTTTCCAGCGTACAGAATTTTGCCGATTCGGAATAAGTCTCACCCGAAGCACAATCGATCCCCATGACAGCGACGATGTCGCCGGCGCTAGCTGAATCAATCTCTTCCCGTTTGTCGGAGTGCATTCGCACGATTCGACTAAATCGCTCTTTCTTGCTGGTCCTTTGGTTGAAATAAGTTTCACCCTTTTTCACCGTACCTTGGTAGATCCTCATAAAGGTTAACTGGCCAAATGGATCTTCGACGATCTTGAACGCCATTCCTACAAACGGTTTGTTTGGATCTGGCTCAAGTGGATAATCCTTGCTGTTGTCTTCCCAATTTTTGGCAACCACTTTTCGTTCTAGCGGCGAAGGCAAATATCTGACAACGGCGTCAATCAATGGCTGAACGCACTTGTTTTTAAACGCGGTTCCCATAAACAGTGGGGTAAAGCTTTGAGCCTTGATAGCGGCAGCGGCAGTTTTATAAATCAATTCCTTTGGAACTTCTTCTTCAGCAAGAAGCAGTTCCATCATTTCGTCGCTGTACATCGAAAGACCTTCGAGCAATTCCTGACGGTACTTTGCTGCATCGTCCGCAATGTCCGCTGGAACTTCATCGACCAAAACGTTTTGGCCTTTGTCGCCTTCGTTGCGATAGGCTTTCATTTCGATGAGGTCGACGACACCTTCGAATTCTTCGCCGAGACCGATTGGAAGTTGAAACATGATGACATCGACACCCAACTTTTCACGCATTTGGTCGGCAACCTTGAATGGGTCGGCACCGGTCCGGTCCATTTTGTTGACGAATGCCAATCGGGGAATGCCGTATCGTTTCATTTGACGGTCAACAGTCAGGGATTGGGCTTGAACGCCACCAACGGCACACAAAACCAAAACGGCTCCGTCTAGAACGCGCAATGATCGTTCGACCTCAACTGTAAAGTCAACGTGTCCGGGTGTATCAATTAGGTTGATGACGTGATCGTTCCAGCTAACCTGGGTCGCCGCGCTGGTAATGGTGATCCCACGCTCTTTTTCAAGCTCCATGTGGTCCATTGTTGCACCGTCACCGCCGCCGCGTACGTCCTCGATTTTGTGGATTCGACCGCAGTAGTAAAGAATTCGCTCACTCAAAGTCGTTTTCCCTGAGTCAATGTGAGCTGAAATCCCGATGTTTCGATAGTTTTTGAGGTTCATCAATGCACCGTCGACAAAACAAAATTGTTCCTAAAATTTGATAGAAGTTAGCCAGTCTGAATTTTTTAGTTTCTAAAAACCAGACCTCGAGACAACAAGTCTCGACATCAAATAAAATTCCACTCGCCTACCATTCCGATTCTTGGATTGAGGCGTGAAGATTATGAGGCTGCACTCATCTGATCATCGGCCTAGACCGCGACACAGATACGTCATAAGTAAGAAAAATGCCCAGTTTGGTTCGTCGATTGTTACCAGGATTTTTCGCAAAAGAAGTGCGGCGTTTGGAAAAATTGCCTAATGGCCTTCATTCAACCACTAAGATTTTTAGATAAACTCGACACTACGGGAAGCCCAATTTACTGTTTTACGAAGAAATATCCGTTGACCGAGGTTGGCATCAATGCAGCAAGTGCGTTTCAAAAGCGAATCAAGGAATCTCGCCACGTAGCTCAA
>JBCCSJ010000505.1:0-2480 GCA_039200505.1 Planctomycetota bacterium
AGTGAAACTTCGGGTAAATCGAGACCCTCTCTCAGTAAGTTGACCCCAACCAGGCATTGAAATCTTCCCAGCCTTAGGTCGCGCAATAGCTCGACTCGTTCAAAGGCATCCAATTCGCTATGCAGCCACTTGCAGGCAATCCCGTTTTCGCAAAGGTAGGCTGAAAGATCTTCGGCCAGCCGTTTTGTCAACGCGGTAACCAGCACGCGGTCCCCGGATTCGGTTCGCTCTTTGACTTGATCAAGCAAGTGGGCGATCTGTCCACTTGCGGGAATCACTTCGACAACGGGATCGAGCAAACCGGTGGGCCTAATGATCTGCTCAACGACCTCACCGCCCGTTTTTTCCAATTCGTAATCACCGGGAGTAGCAGAAACATACACGACTTGATGAATACGATTTTCCCATTCTTCAAATTTAAGCGGGCGATTATCCATCGCACTGGGTAACCGAAATCCGTGAGCAACAAGGGTTTCTTTACGGCTTCGGTCCCCAGCGTACATCGCTCTGACCTGCGACACGGTCACGTGGGATTCGTCAATAAACAACAGAAAGTCTTTCGGAAAAAAATTGTAAAGCGTTTCCGGTTCTTCGCCTTCATCGCGTCCGGCCAAATGCCGGCTGTAGTTTTCGATTCCTGGGCAGTGACCGACCTGTTCGAGCATTTCAATATCAAAACGAGTCCGGGCATTCAGGCGTTGGGCTTCCAATAGTTTCCCTTCTTCTTGGAAATGCTCGAGGCATTCTTTTAACTCCGCACGAATCCGCCCTACTCCATTGGCAATTCTTTCTTCGGATGTCACAAAGTGTTTGGCCGGATAGATGAAGATTTGAGATTGTCCAGAAATGCTTTCCCCCGTGAGCGGGTTGACAACGGAGATCTGTTCAATTTCGTCTCCCCAAAATTCGACGCGATAAGCAAACTCTTCATAAGAAGGCCAGATTTCAACGGTGTCTCCGCGAACGCGAAAAGTGGATCTTTCAAACGCGATGTCGTTGCGTTTGTATTGGATATCCACCAACTTGGACAGCATTTTGTCCCGGTCGATTTCTTCACCCACTCGAAGGGAAACCATCATGGTTTTGTAATCATCGGGTGATCCCAGACCATAAATACTCGACACACTTGCAATAATGATGACATCGCGCCGGCTGACCAGGGAACTGGTGGTCGCAAGTCGCAGACGATCGATATCTTCGTTGATCGATGCATCCTTTTCGATGTAAATATCGCGTTGTGGGATGTACGCTTCCGGTTGGTAATAGTCGTAATAACTTACAAAGTAATGGACAGCATTGTGGGGAAAGAACTCTTTAAATTCGGAATAAAGCTGGGCTGCTAATGTTTTGTTATGAGAAATGACAAGCGTCGGTTTCTGCACCTTTTGGATGACATTTGCCATCGTGTAGGTCTTTCCAGATCCGGTTACTCCCATGAGCACTTGATACCGTTTTCCTTTTTCGACTTGGCTGGACAATGCCTTGATCGCTTCAGGCTGATCTCCGCTCGGTTCAAAAGGTGATGCCAGTTTGAACAATTTCTGACTCATAAAAATATTTTATCCAGATTTGGGGATTTTTTTTCAACCGATCAATCGATACCCGAGGTTTGTCAGCATTCATTTCAGGTTCAGTTTTTGCAACCACTGCCCAGGCAGGTTCCGAGTCAAACCTTTTTTGTTAAAACTAATAATCCACTTGAATAACGATCGAATGCGATAGAACAGTTGAGGAGATCGCGAGATCGACTCGGTGCATCCGAACCTCCTATTCTATGAGGCAGCCCCAACGTATAAAGGGGAAAACGCATTTACCGACCGAACTGATTTGAACGTCTTTTTGGTAAACGGTTTCAAATTATCGACGTGGCATGGGTCGATTTGACGACGCAATGATAGAGCTGTCGACATCCGCCAAATAGGGTTGAATTTGGCTTAATTTACCATGGCCGATTCCCGAAACTCGAGTCAAAGATTCGTGCGACGGGAAGGGTCCATTAGTTTTTCGGTCACTGACAATCTGTTCTGCCAGTTTTGGCCCAATTCCAGGTAACACCATCCATTCACCCGCTGGGGCCAGATTAATGTCAATTTGATATTCGGCGACCAATTTGGTGGTCTGGTCGATATCAACCAGGCCATTTCCATTGCGATACTTTTGAAATAGAAAAAGTGTCATCGCGAAAGCCGCCAAGAGAACACCAATCGCTATCAGATTTTGATGTTCTCGCCAAAAAACAATCCTTAAACGGTAGGGCAAACTATCATAGCCACGCTTGTCGGAATGCAATGGTCTCGGTCGGAGCAGTTTGCTCGATTCAAGACTTTCGGAGGATTCAGCTTCGAGATCGGTCATTTGCCTACGAACAGGGCATGTCAGAAACGATCTGAATTTTAGGCTGTTGAGGCAAGTTCCATCCAGTGGCTACTTTGGTGGAGGAGGTGGTGGGGGTGCTGCAGCTGCTGGAGCACGGACCCGCG
>JBCCSJ010000506.1:0-2476 GCA_039200505.1 Planctomycetota bacterium
CAAAGATCTTCTCCATAGTTTTCGCGAAGGTGCTAAACTCCCCAGATTAGGATTGGAACTAAAATCCAATCCGAAGGATTACGACCCACGAGATTTTGCGGCTCTGTTTCCCGGTCAAGATCAGGCTGATTTCGAAACCAATCTCCAAAAAGCGGGAATTGCCGAGGATGCTCTTTTCGGAGTCTTGCTCCCTCACGTTTCCAAGTTTCGAGATGCAGCCAGGATGTTGAAAGTCGACATCCGACATGCCGTAGAACTTGGCGACACCGAAAGAGCCGTCGAAGATATCGAAACAATTTTTGGGTTAGCTCAACAGGCTTCAGAATCCCCCTGCCTGGTTTGTGGTTTAGTCGGCTTTGCCGTTTCCGGACTAGGTTTTGATTCGATTGAAGAGGTCATCACGTCGGATCCCAACTTCTTTGCCGGATCAGATTTATCGCGGATTCAAGCTACCGTTGAAAATCTCCAACCACGAGACTGGATTGACTACTCTGGTGAAAAAGCATCGATCAAAGACCTGATTCAACGTTGCTACACCGACAACGGTGATGGAGATGGCCGATTGACACCGGCGGGCCTGGACCTACTTAATTCGCCTGCACTGATTGGTACCGGCGGCTTGAATGGTGACGATGAGCTAAGTGCTTATCGCCAAACCGCCGAAAAAGTTTTTGGCCCTGCGATCATGATGGCAAGTGCGTCTCGAAAAGAACTGACATCTAAAGCGGACTATTATCTGGATCTTTACAACAACGACAAAAATTTGCCGTTCTGGGCGTCACTCACTTCTCCTTCTCGGGACGAAATGGAAAGATTGGAAAAGGATCTTACCGAGAATGCCACCTACTATTTCGTATTGAACAAAATGTTTCCAGCAGCTCAAACTATCCGTATTGCCTTGGATCGTGTGGTTGGTCGACAGGAAGGTATCGTTGCCGCATTGGCGATTCACCGGTTTTACCAAGCCAACGGATCATGGCCAGAAAGTGTCGATGACATCGCACCTGAGTTTGTCGCGGAGTTTCCGCAAGACCCATTCGACGGGTCGTTGCTAAAACTCAAGTACGACGACGATGCAATGTTTGTTTACAGCATCGGCCGAAATTTTGAGGATGACGGAGGCGAAGATCATGCTGAAAACGGAATTCCGATGCCTCGATCACAGATTCAGTTTGGTCCAAAATCGGACAAGTTTACAGGCGACTGGATTCTCTGGCCTCAACTCGAAGAAAACGCTTTAAATGGCTTGGCAATCGACTAGCCAAGCATATTAAGACGGCATGGGTCCTGATGGGGGAATCGTTTCACCTCATTCAGGACTTTTTCAAGGATTGTTCGGTTTTTGAAAAACTTTGAAAACAATGGGCCAACATGGACGAAACTAAGGCTCCCCGAATTGTCCAGGCAAGTGTTCGAATCCAATTTGATTGCACCAAGAATTGGTGGGCATTGGCATCAAATCCAATCGCCAGTTTTTCATGACAGGGAACTTGCAACACTGCGGTCGATAACCAGATGATCACCAGTAAAACGAGACCTGCAATCGGCATCCATTTCGGCACGGAGCGGGGACAATCCTTCACCAAAGCAATCGCACTAATCAACTCGATCAACATGGCTGGCCCAACAATTAGAGTGATCAGCGTTTGGTGCCCTTCTTGATAGGCTTGGTATTGCTCACCGCCTACCTTAGCGAATAAGGGATAGTGCACGACCTGCACCATCCAAATCAAGCCAACCATAAAAAGGGTCGAAAATTGGTTCAGCAAGAGGGATAGATTCATGAACATGAATCTAATTTAAGCATCCAACCTTTTATCACGCCATCGGGGGCAAACCGTAATCCTTCATTTGCCATTTACAGCAGATCGCCTGTGAAAGGCGAAATTTATCAGGGCGACCGCTCGGAACGCAGTTGCTACTTTTTTGACCGTTGGCGACCAATCATCGCCAAAGTGCCAACAATTCCCAATAAAGTCAACGAGGACGGTTCGGGGACAGCGATGCCACCGGTTGCAAATTCATCGAAGCCCGTAAATGCTGGGAAACCGACATTCGAAGTCGCCTGCACTCGCAATGCTCTGACTTTGATTTCGTTAAAAGAAAACACATTCGCCAATGGATTTGCTCCGAAAATTGTATTAGTAAATGAGCCGATGGTTTGGGCATCTGTGAAATCGCCAGACAATGAACCAATTAAATCAAAGTCAACTACCGTCGAGATCCCGTTAGCGGACCAAAGGGCGATTCGATCGGCGATGATCACATCCGAAAATCTAAAATTGAATTGCGCGGGGGGACCATTGTTGACTCCTCCATTTGGTGAACGACCGTTGTTCACGCCTCCGGTTGTAGTGGCCACGTAACTATCGAAATTAGTCACGCCGCTTTGGTAGGGTGTTGCCAGACCGGACTGATTTCTCAAATTGTCAATTTGATTTGGAGTCGACCCAGGTGATGTTGTGACGCTTTCTGG
>JBCCSJ010000507.1:0-2457 GCA_039200505.1 Planctomycetota bacterium
CAAAAATAAAAGAGCTGATCTCTTGGATCGCTGACGAAAGTCTACGCCTACAAATAGTTCGGCCAATTACAATTCACTATTTTGTTCTGCCCAAAGGGGATAGCAAATGAAAAATAAAAACGAAATTATGGACCTGGTTGAGAAAACCAGTATGAAAGAGAACGTTGCCGAATTCGAGATCGGTGACACAGTCGACGTTCACTGCTTGATCCTCGAAGGAGAGAAAACTCGGACCCAAGTTTTCACGGGAACAGTGATCGCTCGTAATGGTCGTGGAACGAATGAGATGTTTACCGTTCGAAGAATCGTTTCTGGGCAGGGTGTTGAGCGAAAGTTCCCTGTACATTCCCCCAAGATCGACAAAATCGAAGTCAAACGATCGGCTGTCGTGCGACGAGCAAAGCTCTATTACCTTCGCGATCGCGTTGGTAAGGCAGTTCGTTTGAAAGAGCGGCGAAAGTAAACCTCGCGATCTCAGCCACAAATGGCGTGGGTTGACTTCCAACGATTACTAATTCAGTGAAGGGTCGTCGGGATATTCCCGTTGCCCCATAATTGGTTTCAGGATTTCGCTTCCAAACTGATCGCAGACCTGTTTCCAAAGTCCGTCAGGGGAATCAAAAATGTTGTCGAAGGTGGCGGGCAAAACTAGCCAGCCACCTCGCTCGATTTCTGATTCCAACTGGCCGGGGCCCCAACCCGAATATCCGCTGAAAATTCGAAATTGCTGGTCCTTTTGGCCTACCAAACTATCCAATTGAGGGCGTGACATCGACAGATAGACGCCCGGAATCACTTCTGTTTCGGCGAGGGGTGGGCTGGTATGGATTGCAATCAAGGGACCTTCGACGGGACCGCCAACAAAGACGTTTTCGGAAGTTTCACAAACGACTCCTTCGCCCAAGTCCTCCCATATTTTTTTCAATGGAATCGTCGTTGGCTGGTTTAGCACCACTCCGGAAGCCCCCTCATCGGAATGCTGAAAAAGGACGACCACGGTCCGGAAAAAGTTGGGATCGTGAAGGTCGGGGACAGCGATTAGCAATTTGCCAGCCAGACTTTGGTGGTTCGATTTTCCCATTTTTAGTTGGATGCTGGTTGGAACAATTTGGCCGCAAATACCTTAATCTTCTCACAGAATTACCATTTCGTAACCGAAATAGGTTTGAGGAAATTATGGTTTTCGATAAACTGTTAGATCACAATTTAACTGGTAAGACAAAGTTAATAAAAATGAAATCTGATATTCACCCCGATTATCGCCCAGTCGTTTTCAAAGATAAAACAGCTGACTTTGCGATTTTGACACAATCGACAATCAAAACCAAAGAAACCATCCAATGGGAAGATGGCAATGAGTACCCCGTTTATTACGTGGACATTTCAAGTGCATCTCACCCGTTTTACACTGGGAAGCAGCAATACGTCGACACCATGGGTCGCGTAGAAAAATTCAAAAAGAAATTCTCTGGCAATTACAAATCATTGGAAAAGAAAACCAAAAAAAGCTAGATGGTCTTGCGGCCAGTTTGAGATCGGGCAGCCAATCGGCTGCCTTTTTTTGTGGCCAGATTCAACGGATGCTTTTTGAATCGAAACCTCGCGGGGCTTGGTTTAGATTACAAAAATCAGGTCGACCATTTTGAACGTGGGTTCGCCCGAATTCAGTTGATTTGATTTGGAAGCAATTGACGAATCTAATCTGAACTACAATCTTGGGGGTACAGAGAAAAGGTGTTAAGCACGAAGGGCACCGCGGCCAGACCTACGATCTTGTAACCGTTTCCAAAAAGCGACCAAGGCCAGAGCAACTGGAGAAAAAAAGATAACGTGGCCAAATGTAATGTAGGCGTAATAGGATTTTGATTCCCAAATCTGTTGTCCAACCAGGATTAGCAACACCACGATTGTGATCGCTATCATCAGTAATTTGAGTGAGAATCGCGGAATCAGTGTTTGCACCGAAAAGACAAGGCAGGAAATCACAATGCCGATGCAGGCCAGATTGATTAAGAGAAACTCCCAGTAAAAACTCTGCTTTGAATTTCCATCTGGCGTGACCAAAATCTCGCGATAGGTCAACGGATAACCGGCCACAATCATCATTTGGTCCGCATCTGAAGGAATGGGTCCGACCGATTCGATGTTTGGCGGTATGTTTCCGAGTATCGAAATCAGCATCCAAACGGACAACAAAGCCCATAAAAAAATGCTCCATCGGCGAGGATTCCAACAGCTATCGGGCTTTGAAATCAGACCGCCACGCTCGCCTGTCGAATTTTCCATTCTAAATTCCATTTAAGCTTTTCAACTCATATCGAGTAGGGTAAACCAGTGGTTTTCCACTGATTTATCCCTCTCACAGAACCGTACGTACGGGTCCGTATACGGCTCCTGTTTTATCATGCTAACGGGTGTCGGGAAGGACTCCGGTCTCAATCGACGCCAAGTCGAACA
>JBCCSJ010000508.1:0-2431 GCA_039200505.1 Planctomycetota bacterium
AACGCTTGGAGGCAGGGATCTTGCTTTGGCCGTAACGAAGAACACGTCCACTCAACTCCGACAAATCACAAATACTTTTTTTAAAGTGCCCAAAAGATGTGGGATCTCTGTGGTTCGAACGAAACATCAATGTTGAAAAATCACGACGATTGATGATTTTTTACCCGCTTATCTATCCAATTGCGGATCTTTATTAAAGGCACGTCAGTTGCTCCCGTTCCGGTTTGCTGCAATGAGTTTCCGCGTTCGAAAGGGAAAATATGGGGCAACTAACCTCAAGATCTTTTCACGATCCAGATATCCTGCCCAAGTATGAATTAGCCGATGTTTTTGTGAAACACCGGTCGATCCTACGCCAAACAATCCTGGATAGTTTGAACCGACGGTCTGTCCAAAAATTGGATCCGCTCAAAATTCTTGAAGCAGCATTTTTACAGGCACTCAATGGCTATGACAACTATCGCTTTACTCGCCCGATTCCGCTACTCGACTGGTTGCGAAAACTTTGTAAAAACGCTGCCAAAAAAGCAGAAGCTGACGTTAGGAGGACCCTCGATCGAAACTCTTTTGTTGAAATGGAAGTGGAATCTGGCGCGGGTCCAATTACCGAGATGCGGAACGTTGTGAAACGCGTTTCGCCTGAAATCGAAAAAAGGGAGAGCGAACGTCGAAAGCTAGGATTGCTCAAATTACCCGCTCACGAACAGGAAATTATTGGATTGTGCGAAGAAATGAATCTGGGAATTCAACAAGTTGCTGAAGTTCTCGGCATCAGTCAAAAGGAAGCAGAACGGCGTTATTATCAAGCCATCAGAAATCTAACTTATCATTTGGCGGTTCATTCCGAATCGAATGGACCGCGTTAAAGCCTGTCCAACGGCTTGCAGACTTTGGCTTTGCGATTCTAAAGTGAATCAAGGTTTTGCAAACGACATGCTTATCGAAGGCATTAAAGGTACGTCCAGATTGGATGATTCGATGTACTTTTGAATTTCGCATAGGATTTGCATGGGTAGTACAGGATTGCAATCACCAAAAAGTATGCGACGTAAACCTGCCACAAAGTTTGAAATACGAATTCCGGAGGTGGTGAATTTTGGGGAGATTGAAGTTCCAGGAAGGGTGAAAGTGGTTTTCCGGTTACAACCCAATAAGTCAGAATCGACGAGATGTGGATCAAGTAAAAATGGATCAGGTAAAAAAACAGAGGGACTTTACCGAAGACAAGAAAGATTCTTTTTAAAAAATGCGAATCGGATAGGTAATCCATCAAAACCAAAATCAATATCGCCGGTCCTAATGTCATCAAAGTGAACGCGAGGGAAGGAGGATATTTTTGGGAGGCCAAAAACGAAAAAGCAGTTTTCGAAAACTCGACTTGAAATCCATCAACTTCGCCTGAATTTGACTTTGCATCGATTTCATCTGATTTTGCATTTGGGACCGTCTCATTTCCCGTTGGCGTGATTTGATAAAGATTCCAATGCTTGGGGCACCCATAACCGTTGTTGAATCTGACACCAAAAAAGCAGACAACACAAACGATTCCGATCGTTACCAAGGTCTTTCGCCGTATTGCGACGGGTTGGTGAAAAACCGGCCCAATTCCGTAACCAAAGCACATGATGCCAAACCAGGCTAAGACCGGATAACCCACATTCATGTTCAAATGGGAAACGTGTCCGGGTTGATGAACGAAATGCCATAGCCAACCCCACTCATTTCCTAAGGATTCCACCGTAATCGGGTCCAGTAAGTTATGGCCGACAATTATTGCCAAGCCAATAATCAGGACCGCTAAAGTTGGTAGCCAACAAACGATTGCCAACAGGCACATCGAGACTCCGATCGCCGAAAGCACGATGAACACCCAAGGCAGAATGCTTGAAAGAGAAAGAGCAAAGTAAACTACTGTCAGATCCAGCAGCCAGAGCCAAATTCCTCGCGATAAAAGATATCGCGTTAATTTACGTTTTGATTGGATCCGGTTGCCGTAAAGCCAGACGGAAACTCCTGCCAGAAACACGAATGTTGGTGCGCAAAAGTGTGTGGTCCAGCGGGTTAAAAAAAATGCCCAGTTAGTTGTTTCAGGGTTTTCCAGATTAATTCTCACGTCCCCAAAAAAGTCCCGACAATGATCGAGGGCCATCAAGACAATCACGAAACCTCTCAAAGCGTCGATGGAAGTAATTCGGTTAGATCGTGCAGTCATTGAGTTAGACATAATTAGGAAAATTAGATGAAGACAAATGTGGTTTGAAAACAGGTCTGTCTGAATCGAAGAACATCACTTTACGAAAAATTAAGCGATCCAATGGAAACCCAGCCGGGGAACGATGATATTCGCGAGAAACCGGGCAAAAAAACGCACAATTAAATCAAAAATGTAACCCTGGGGCTAAGTTCCATTTCTGATAACGAATTTTTTAAA
>JBCCSJ010000509.1:0-2431 GCA_039200505.1 Planctomycetota bacterium
CATACGTTGGCATGAGATTGTCCCTTTTCAAAATAGACTGAAAAGTACAAGCATGCGTTACAGCTGACTACACTCAATAGCGTTTGAGAAAACTACGCCGCAAAGCGGCTTTCTTGAACATCCCAATGAACGCGACTTTATATTTTTGCCCCCGAGAGAGTTTTGAAATTCGTGTTTCGCAATGCTCCAACAGGTCGAATTGACGAAACCATTGAATGATTTGACTTCGAATTGTGTTCAGCGAACGATGATAAAGCGAAGCGGCAAGGCAGACATGGTCGACCGGAAAATCGCTAAGGAATAGATTTTGGTCGGAAAGAAAATGTAATTTGCAACGCAAATCGAGTCGGTTTCTGGCCAGTTCTTCACCATCAAAATAGACCGAACCTTCGTCCGGCAGATATAGCGTCGCCAACAATTTCATTAGCGTCGATTTGCCCGCACCGTTATTCCCTAAAAGTGCTACTAATTGACCACTTTCCAATTCGGCAGTGAATCCGTCAAGAATTTGGTTTCCGTCGAAGCACTTACTGAGGTTATGAATTTTGATTTTCATCGGCAACTCCGACCATCATTCGCTGGGCTATCAAAGATATTGAAAAAGCGTTCATAATCAGGCCAAAAAATTTGCAAGTATCGAAGGCCAGAGAATCCAACTCAGACGCGTAGTCAACAAGGCGTTCCTGTTATACTGGCGTCGCCGATCCGATGATTTTCAGGAAAACCGAAATGCCAAAACTGCTCTTCGCTGTTCTAGCCCTTCTGATCTGTGACTTTACTACCGTCGCTGTGTTCGCACAGGAACGCCCAAATTTTTTGTGGATCATGTCGGAGGATAATTCCAAGCATTATTTAAAGCTATTTGACGAAAATGGGGCTGCGACACCCAACATCGCTGAAATGGCAAAAAACGGGGTACTTTTTGAACGAGCGTTTTCAAATGCTCCGGTCTGCAGCGTCGCCCGAACGACTTTAATCACTGGAGTGTACGCCCCGCGTTTGGGAACTCAGTACCATCGGCGACTCAAGCCAGCAGTCATGCCGGAAGATTGGAAAATGTTTCCTGCTTATTTGAAGCAACATGGCTACTTCACCACCAACAACTCAAAAAAGGATTACAACGCGGTTGAGGGGAACGGTGTTTGGGACGCTTCGTCACGGAAGGCAACCTGGAGACCGCGGCAATCAGGCCAACCTTTTTTCCACGTTCAAACTTATACGGACTCTCACGAAAGTTCACTTCACTTTCCTCAATCGTGGGTGGACGCTCCCGATAACAACACGGATCCGAACAGCATCAACTTAGCACCCTATCACCCCGATACTTCCCTTTTTCGATTGACCTACGCACGGTACCACGATCGAATTCAAGTCATCGACGATAAAGTGGGACAGCTGATTGAGAAATTGAAACAGGACGGAGAATTAGAAAATACTTTTGTTTTTTATTTTGGCGATCATGGAGGCGTTCTTCCTCGCGGAAAAGGATTTGCATATGAAAGCGGATTGCACGTCCCGCTTGTTGTTAGGGTTCCCGAAAAGTGGAAATCGAAATCCATCTTTCAAAAGGGCGAACGCACCAAAAAATTCGTGGAGTTTGTCGATTTTGGCCCGACAGTTCTCTCTTTGGCCGGTATTCAGGTCCCAAGTTTCATGGATGGCGAATCGTTTATGACTCAAGTTGAGGAATCGAAAAAAGTTCCCAACGAAACATTGGGTTATGCCGACCGGATGGATGAAAAATATGATCAAGTTAGGACGCTACGACGCGGTAATCTAAAATATATCCGCAATTACATGGCTTTTTACCCGGACGGTTTGCAAAACAATTACCGCTACGTCAATCTCGCCTGGCAGCAGTGGCGTCAACTTTATCGAGGCCAAAAATTATCCCCCATCCAGCGTGCTTTTTTTGAAGCCCGACCACCAGAGCAGCTTTTTGATCTTGAAAAGGACCCGTACGAAGTCAATGACCTTTCACAGAATCCCGAATACTCCAAGCAGTTAAGCCAGATGAGATTGGCTTTGACGGCGAAAGTCAAATCGCTTCCTGACCTTGGTATGTTTCCTGAAAGCGAACTGGTAAAAAATGCCCTCGAGTCGCCAATCGAATTCGGACAGACTCAGAAATCTCGAATCGCAAAATTAGTCGATACGGCGGATCTGGCTTTAATACCTTTCAATCAAGCGGAAAAGGCATTGGTAACTGCAATTCAGTCAGACGACCCACTAGAGCGATATTGGGCTTACATCGTTTGCTCGATCCATTCGAATCCCGCCGACTCTGTTTCTAATTTGGCAAGAAAATCGGTCCAGTACGACCCTCACCCACTAGTTAAACTACGGGCCGCCGAATTTCTGGGGCTAACTGATCAAGTCGATCCAGTTCCAACAATCAACGAGATTGTCACCACCTCCGATTCATCAGCCG
>JBCCSJ010000510.1:0-2344 GCA_039200505.1 Planctomycetota bacterium
GCGCTGTCTTGGGCTGATTTGATCATCCTGACGGGTAACGTTTCGCTTGAATCGATGGGTTTTAAGACGTTTGGTTTTGCTGGCGGGCGCGAAGATGTCTGGGAACCCCAAAGGGATGTTTATTGGGGCCCTGAAAGCGAATGGCTTGAAGACAAACGATATTCTGGAGATCGCGAGTTAGAAAGTACTTTAGCGGCAGTCCAAATGGGATTGATTTACGTCAATCCAGAAGGCCCCAACGGCAAACCGGACCCAATCGCTTCGGCACGGGACATTCGAGAAACATTTGGACGGATGGCAATGAACGATGAGGAAACCGTTGCGCTGATTGCCGGTGGTCACACGTTCGGAAAAGCTCACGGTGCAGCTAGTCCTGAGGGCAATATTGGCCCCGAACCAGAAGGTGCTTCAATTGAAGAACAAGGTTTCGGTTGGACCAGCAGGTACGGCAAAGGTTATGGAGTCGACACCATCACCAGTGGACTAGAAGGAGCCTGGACAACGACGCCTGCTGAATGGTCACACGACTATTTTGAGCACATGTATGCTTACGATTGGGAACTTACAAAAAGCCCCGCTGGAGCATGGCAATGGAAGCCTAAAGATGGTGCCGGTGCGGGAACAGTGCCTGATGCACATGATCCCGAAAAATCGCACGCTCCCGTTATGTTTACGACCGACTTGGCCCTGAGGATGGATCCAGCCTACGGTAAAATCTCCAAGCGATTCTATGAGAATCCGGAAGAGTTCGAGGACGCTTTCGCACGGGCTTGGTACAAACTAACCCACAGAGATATGGGGCCCCATGACAGACTTCTTGGGCCAGAAGTTCCCGAGCCTCAGCTTTGGCAAGACCCAGTACCAGAGAATCCGGTTCAATATACCGAAGCCCAGATCAAAGAATTGAAAGATCAAATTCTGAATTCAGGACTTTCAATTTCAGAGTTGGTAACGACGGCTTGGGCTTCCGCTTCGACTTTCCGTACAACGGACAAACGAGGAGGTGCGAATGGGGCTCGAATTCGGCTGGCGCCTCAAAAAGATTGGGCAGTCAACAAGCCAAAGCAACTGTCGAAAGTTTTAAAGAAGTTGGAATCTATTCAACAGCAATTCAATTCGGATCACCCCGAAACCAAAGTTTCGATGGCTGACTTGATCGTGCTGGCTGGATCGGCAGCCGTTGAGGAAGCGGCAACCAACGCAGGTTACACAGTCAACGTCCCATTCTCGCCGGGACGCGGTGACGCCACTCAAGAGATGACTGACGTTGAATCGGTTGCTGTTCTGGAGCCTAAATCAGATGGATTCCGGAACTACCAGAGTCACGATCAACTTTCGGTTCCCGCCGAACAGTTGTTAATCGACAGGGCTCACCGCTTGAACTTGTCAGCTCCCGAAATGGCGGTTTTGGTTGCTGGAATGCGAGTTCTCGACACCAACACGGACAACCCTGCAATGGGACGTTTGACAGATAATCCTGGAGCTTTATCCAATGACTTTTTCGTAAATCTGCTCGATATGAATACGATGTGGAAAAAGTCGAAAGTTTGCGACTACTTTTTTGAAGGAGTGGATCGAGAAACTGGAGATGTCAAATGGACCGCCAGTCGCGTCGACCTCGTGTTTGGTTCCAATTCGCAGCTACGTGGAATCGCTGAGGTTTACGGTGCCGACGATTCGGAAGAAAAGTTCGTTCAAGACTTCGTTTCAGCTTGGGCCAAGGTGATGAATTTGGACCGTTTCGATTTGGAGTAGAAATTCAAGTTTAATCTTTGGATTCAATTAGATGGCGAGTGGCCTGGCGTCACTCGCCTTTTTTCATCGATAGTCAAAGCCGTCAGTTTGAGCTTCGCAATCAATGGGGCAGAAACTGCTCCATCCTTTCACAAGTCGGAATAATCGCATCGCGTGGTGGAGTTCGCCAAAATTTCTCACCGGTCAAATTCTTCTTAAACAGTTGTATTGCTGGCTAGGCCTTCAATTGTCTTACCTGATGCCACAACACCCATTGCCTTCCCGTTTTACAGATCCCCAAAAAAGTCATTTCCCAACCTGACCCTTAATCGCCCAAAAGTCGGTGTTGGCTGCGTCGAATCGGACTAACCGAATCCATTTATGCAATCGTTGCATGGGTTGTATGCTTGCTATGCATTTTTCAAATCGTGTAAAATACCGATAATGATGAAGTGGAAGAGATAAATCTCTGATTCGACGATCAGCGATTGACTCGACAAGTTATTAATTTTTTTAACCGCATTAGCCAGATGACCTGGAACGGAGAATCGCATGTCAACAGAAAATGACATTTCCAAATGCCCCGTTTTGGCACCAGCGAAGCAACGAC
>JBCCSJ010000511.1:0-2339 GCA_039200505.1 Planctomycetota bacterium
CAACAAATCGACTCTATCACCCGGAAGAGAATTCCATTTGAACCCATCGAAAGGAAATCCTGCTGTGTAAGGGTTGTGAAAAAGGCGTATCAGGTGAATGTCATTTTCGACGCCTCGATATTCTAGCGTGGAACGGTCAAGAAACTCCTTTGCCCGATTTTGATAACACAAACGGAGCACGCGTACGAATATGTCGTCATCTCGAAAAGTGTCGATCAATGAGGATTCGACCAGCCTTTCGAAGTCTTTTGGAGCCGACACCACTGAATATACGTTTTCATACAGGTTATTCGTTTCCATGAGAAACTTGCCATCAGACCTGAGAAAGCGAGTTTGAGGTCCACTTTGCTCAAAGTAAATTCGATTGCCCGTTCCCAATGCCACTCTGAATTTGGGTTCTCTTTGGACGCTGCCAGTTTGCTTGAGTTTGCATTCAAAAATGACATTCTCCGACGAGGCAATTCGCTCGGAATTCTTCAACAGCAACTCGCGGGCAAATTCAACTTTTTGAGCTTGGGCAGCAACGCATACAGTCGACACGAATGCTACTACGACAACAATAGTTTTAAGACACATATCAATGACCAATGCAGGAGTATGAAACTCACAAAATACGTCCACTAGCCATCCGAGCGACTGTGAGTTTGGAATCACAATTCCCATTTGCTTGCTGAAGCAGATCCCTAGCGGTTCTGTTGAGAATTCGCTTTTCGCTGGCATTTGGATTCAATTAAACTTAAATAGAGCTCTGGTTTTCACGACTGTCAGAAGACAATGCCCAAGATGACGATTGAAAAAAGATCCTGTGCGTCAGTTTGTGCAACAGATATACAACAATATTGCACACTTATGCCCAACGCGGCTCCCATGCAGCTGCAATCCGCGATAAGTGTTTGACTTGTGTTTTTGCGAGTCCAAATCGCAAGTGTCCTGCAAAACCAACGCAATCCAAATGTGATATTTCCAAATTTAAAATCCTGTGACCTTACGGTCGTGGGGGTTCAAGTCCCCCCTCGGGTACTTCGGTTTTAAGCGAGTGAAATGCTCGTTTACTCCTTCCAGCAAACACTTCAGAAAAAAAACCCAACGTCATTTAGGGTTGGCGTTGATTTTGGAATCGCTGCGTTAGAAGAGTCATTCAGTAGTCCAGTTTGCCAATCGGGACATAAACGCCTGAAGTATTTCGCTTCCATTTTCGCGATCGACTGCGTCACCTACTCGATCATGTCCAATCATAAACACCAAATTTTTGCGCATTCGTCCCGACTTGGCTGCTCGGTGAGATGACAGAAAATTTACTCAGGAAATCGCTGCGTTTTCAAATCGAGAAGATGAAGTAACGGTCATTTTTTTGGAGTCGAGATTTGATTCGGGAGTGCTTGAAACTGAACAGTCGCTGGTCAACTGCATGAATGAAGTCGCTTTGAATCAGGTCCGAGCCGGTGTTGATGAATTCAACAATCAGCCGCGTCGCGTTAGCGTCCGGTTAAAAATCTGCTGTTTCAACTCAATCAGACTTTTTCAGCCGTCTAATTTTGGATACGAAATTCAAAAGGATCGACTTGGATTCAAGACGCCGGGCAATCACAACCCGAAGCGTGAGAGCGTGAGCGAGGGATACAACCAAGCTTTGTTATACCTCACTTACGTATCGGGGTTGAGATAGAACTTTGGATTTAGGCGGGCAGGTGCTAACGCTTCAAACTGATCAATTTTGGCTTCATGACTGGGAAAGATTGGACAACGAGCATAGCGGTTGGCTAAGTCCGATTGAGGTCGACGAACGATCCGGTTCGAAAGGCCCTTATGAAGATCAAATCAATCGACGGGCCAGTCGAAAAGGTGTTTTGACAATCCCACAGCCGATTGGCCTGTCCCCGTTTTTCCGTTTAAGCACGGTTTCACCGCGTCAAATTACTTTTTGCCTCATGGCACCTTTTTCTGTTTGTCTTCGTTCGTTTTTTTACCGGTGCGGTTCTTGTTTTTCCGATTTCTGCGATTACCAAGTAGCAGAATTCCAAAACTCAAGAAGCCGATAATTGTCGCCCAATTTGAATACTGGATGTATCGTTTTGAAGCCGATATAACAGTCTCTCCAACTTCATCAGCTCGAAAACCTTTTAGTTCCGGCGACAACTGGTTTGCCAAAAAAAGCAGATACAACGCTATTGAATACCCAAATGCCGCGATACTCCAATAAATGACCGCGATCCGGTCCTTTTTATTTGACCGGTTGATAGGAGAATTGACACTGGGGCTTGAGAACGGATTATCAGTCTGCTTTCCATCCATCGGGAATTTTTATAAGAAACTCGGGGCCAAGAAACTGATGGGACAGG
>JBCCSJ010000512.1:0-2319 GCA_039200505.1 Planctomycetota bacterium
AATTTTCCGATAGAGAGTTGACTGCCATTGAGGTTCTGTACTGGCCTGTGCCTCTTCGATCAAAATCGTTTTCAACCCTGCATGGGCGGCGGATCGAACACCGAAGGATGCTGATTTGTCATCGATCAGATTGATCAAACGATCCACGACCGACTCTTTAGCCAACGAACGAATGGCCATGTGAGTCTTGCTGTTTTCAGTTTGAATCCACTGGTTTTGAATCAAATTAAAAATCAACTTCGAGGGTGTCATAAATGATTTATCAATTCGCGACAGCTGATAAACTCGATTCAGTCTTTGTGAATTCAAGATCTGATCAAGCGTCATGTCAATCGCCACTTTGGATGCCGCCAAAGGATCGAAAATTCTACCGGACCAAGTCGGCAAAATTTCTGGATCCCGTATGGTTGTGTAAGGCCGAGGAGCGATCGACTCAATGGTTCGTGGATTGAGTTCCAATGATGCCGGATGGATGGACTCAAGTAAAACCTGGAATGCCTGGTTTTGGCGTTCACTTGAAACTGGGATGACCTGAGATGCCGATTGGGAATATCCATAGCCGTAAACGTATCCGCCGATCATTTTTCCAACTGCTGCGGCTTGGTAACGGTGATGAAGATAAATGGGTGTCAAGTATTGAGCGATATCTGCTGAGGTAACGTCGGGCGGAAGTCGAGTAGGGTCGAATCTTTCTAATGCAATTTTTCGGACTCGAAGAACATGCTTAAATTCCTCTATCGGATCACTTCCATTATCCCATAGATTCGCAAGCGGATGAGCAGCACCCTGAGGCCGAGCATCAGCATCTGAGATGAACCACATTCCCTTTTCGGTCGCATCGGTCAGGATTTTTTGTAGCGATTGAGTTTCGTCTTCGGCGGCGAACTCTTGGTAAGCATATTTTACGGACACCTTGTCCCAGCTTCCGATACCCACCGCATAGGCGTCTGAAAAGTCGAGATTTCCCTGATCGTCGATTTTGATTCTAGGAGCCGGATAATCCATGACTGATGCTCGATCATCATAAGTGCTGGCCGCAAAGTTGTGGACAAAACCAAGCGTGTGACCGACTTCGTGAGCAGAAAGTTGGCGGATTCGGGCGAGTGCTGTTTCCAACGCAGTTTGATTGGATGTTAAACTCGCCAGAGTCGACTCTTCTGGAATTCCTCCAATACCACAACAGGCGCAGTTGAAGGGTTTGGATTGCTCCAAACTGTTGAACAATAGTTGGTCTTGCCGCACCCTTAAAGAACCAAGGGTGACATGCCCTTTGATGATTTCACCTGTTCTGGGATCGATGACGCTGCCGCCGTAGCTCCAACCTCGCGTACTGCGATGCACCCACTGAATCACGTTGTAGCGTACATCAAGTGGATCGACGTCGGCAGGTAGAATTTTGACCTGAAACGCATTGGTGAATCCGGCAGATTCGAATGCCTGATTCCACCAACTTGCGCCCTCGACCAAGGCTTTTTGAATTAGGGTTGGGGCCCCTGCATCAACGTAATAAACGATCGGTTCGATAGGATCTGAATTACCATCCGCCTTCTTGATTAGCCGGTGACGAAGGATATATCTTCTTTCGAGATTCGAATCTACCGGTGACGCGTAGTCTGCAAACGTTATGGAAAGGCACGGACACCGAACGTCGTAAACCCTGGGTTGATATTTGTCGTCAGGCAATTTGACAAACGAATGGTGCTGCCGCAGAGTTACTGAATTGGCCGTTGGAGTCGTTTGATTGACGTATCTGCCTGGTTTTTTGCCTGCGAAAGTTAGTGTGGCTTCCAGTTCCGTGTTTTCCGGGAACCCTTTGCAGCGCGGCAAAAAAATTGCAGATCGTTTTTCGTCCAACGAAAAACTACCTTGATCGGATCTCGAAAGTGTCCGGATGACGCCGTGAATGTCGCTCAGCAATAGATCGGTAATATCGGTTAGTAATTTACCTTCCGTTTCAACTTCGATTTCTCCTCCCCAGATGATCGACTGGGCAAAAGACTGCTCGACCGCTCTTTTTTCGAGCAAATTTTCTGTTTGGGCCCGAAAACGAAGGTTCTTTTGGACGAGTAGGATTTTAGGTCCGACTCGATGGAAGTGGACTACTTTTTGATCTCCCAACTGACCACGGTCTAATCCCACAGGATTGGAACCCAAGCCTGTAGCAAGTGAGTGGACGAAAAGAAATTCTTCATCCAACCGTTCGATTTCCAGATAGATTTTGCCAGTTTTCTGATCCCAGTAAAAAGGGAAATAGCCGTCCGTTTTGGACATTTTGCCGACAAATTTCCGGTATTCATCGACCTCTGCGGTATCGCCTTG
>JBCCSJ010000513.1:0-2277 GCA_039200505.1 Planctomycetota bacterium
CCCGAAGAAAACGATTTTGAAATTCAAGTCCCCCTGGAATTGTTAGCTCAGGCAGAAGAGGAAAAAAGAATCTGGAACCTGGTGCTCGGATCCATTGCCGGTATTTCGTTGCTTGTCGGCGGGATCGGAATCATGAACATTATGTTGGCAAGCGTCACCGAACGAACCCGAGAAATCGGAATTCGCAGAGCCCTTGGGGCCAAACGGTCTGATATCACAGTTCAGTTTTTAATCGAAACCGTCATTCTGTCTTCCACCGGAGGTATCTTGGGCGTCATCGTCGGTGTGACGATCCCGTACCTGGTCACTCTGTTTGCCGACTTGGAAACGATGGTTAGTTGGTGGTCAATCGCTTTGTCTTTTGGTATCTCAGTCGGCATCGGAATTATTTTTGGTCTCTATCCCGCCCGTCGTGCTGCTTATCTTGATCCGATTGAAGCGCTTCGTCACGACTGATCTAGTTTTCGTTGTTCGATGATTGGCAGATAAAAGCCAAGTCAAATCGAGACGGGGATAGCACCACACCTGCTGGATGGGAAGCGTAGAAAGCCCTTGATTTTGGATCAACCCATCCCTGGCGAGGCAGCTACTCCAGACCGGCCGATTCAATTGAGCCTTCATCAATTCAGTAGTTGCTTCGGCCTACAACTGGAGCGATTCCTTCCGGCAAAGTGAACACAATATCGCCAGTAGGACACCGTAAGTTATTTTGTTGCGAATTTCCGATTGCGAACGTTAGTCGTGGATCATCCGTCTCAAAAGGGCAAGCTAGCACCGAAATCCTTTACCAAGGCGGAAAAGTTTACCCGGTGGATGTCAACCGATCACTAAAATTATTGCGACTTGATCAACTCGCACAAACCGCAATACCGAACGACTCTAAGGGAGCCCAGCCGAACCATTGAAGCGGGGCAGAATAAGACCGAATCATCATTTCAAAGATCCGTGCGAATGAAGTTGCCGATTGACTGTGGCCTGGGACGGACGGGTCAAGCCCATTCCGGCTTTCGGTTCCGACGACAGAATTGGATTTTGCGCTGGACCATTCTGTCCATCGTCTTGATGATTTTTACGGGATGCATTCGAACTCGCCAGCAGTATCGCGGTTTAGCAGATCGAGACTCGACAAACCTAATTCGTCAAAAATCAGCCGGCTACCCTTGGCAACCTCGTGACGAATATTCGGTCTACCCCCATCCGGCTTCCCGCTGGCAGGTGCAGGGCCCCCTGGATTGTCCCCAGCTCCCCGATCCGGCACCCAAATTGTACGCCTACGACTTACCGCTGCCCGAAGAACCGATTCAAAAACCTTCTCCGAAAGAGGGAGAAACGTCAGATCCAGATCCGGTTGGAAGTGCCATTCCTCCCAACGCTTGGTACGAAATTCCAGTCGAATGTCGACAACGAATGTTTGATTTTGTTCGATTGAAAGAAGAAGCCAAAAGGACCAGCGAAGAATTTGAAATTAAGATTGAAACGGAAACGGGGACTGGTATCCCCAAGCTTGACCTCCGAGAAATCGTGGAACTCGGTCTGCTCAACAGTCGCAACTACCAATCGCAAAAGGAAGCTCTTTATCAAGTCGCTTTGGCACTTTCATTGGAGCGATTCCAGTATCAACTCAACCCGACTCCTAATGGCAATGGGCTGGTCAGCACTTTTACGCATACTCGTTTTGGTGGAATCACAGTCGACAATTTGGGATTTGGATCGAACTACGCTTTCCAGCGTATCCTTTGTACCGGTGGAGATTTTCTGGCTTCGTTTGCCAACAACGTCCTGTTGACGTTCAACGGTCCGCAGGGATTCGCGGCTGACGTGAGTTCGGATCTATTGTTCGAATTCACTCAACCTATTTTTCAGCGAGATATTCGTTTTGAGAGCCTGACTCGCGCGGAACGAAATGTGGTTTACGCGGCTCGAGATTTCGCGCGTTTTCGAAAGCAGTTTTTCACAGATTTTGCGACTCAATATTACAGTTTGATTCGAAGTTACCGACAGATCGAAATTGAATCTCAAAACTACTTTTCACTGGTGAGAGCATTTAATCAGGCCGAGGCTGAGTACCGGGCGGGACTGGTCCCCCGATTCCAGGTTGACCAGGTCGAACAAAACCTGCTCAACGGGCGAGGATCCTTGATCGGGACCTGCAATTCGGTAGAACAGGCACTCGATAGCCTCAAGTTAGCGATGGGAATCCCGGTCGAATCGTTGATCAATATCGATCTAACCGAACTGGATGAGCTGACACGGTTTGACCAATTGGCGGTCGATGCC
>JBCCSJ010000514.1:0-2242 GCA_039200505.1 Planctomycetota bacterium
GACCCTGAACTGATTCTTTGGCGGAATCGACCGATTTTGAAGGCAGAGTCTCTTGAAATAAAGGATTGCAAACAACATAAAAGGAAAACAGAATTTGGATTAGCATTGCGTCGCTCAAAGGATATGAATTTGACCGACTTCAGTTTAAGCAATTTCATAACGATTGGCTCTAGTGCAGCGTTTCTGTTTTCTTTTAGGTCCCAAAACCTCAAAACTTTGAGGGGGCGATCTGGTTCGGAGCAACAAGGCCAAAGATTGCTGCAGATTGCTGTATCCGGTTGGCATGATGGGGCGAATCGATAAAAAAGAGATGCCCACGATTGAGCATCTCTTATTTCTATCTTAATCCGGATTTTTAAGGCTAACCGAAAGTTATTTTTCTTTCTTGGCAGCAGGCTTCTCCGCTGCCTTCTTTTTCTTTCTCGGTTTTCTTCGATTTGTTTCCCAATCGATGACGTCTTTGGCACCTTTCCCCGGCACAGGAACAGGATACGACCCGTCTGCATTGGGACTTACTGGTGCAGCGTCGTTCATGTTGCGTAAGGCATCAACGTCAGCCAACGAAATGCTGGAGTTGATGGCGTCGTCCCAGCTCAATTCTTTTCCAGAGTAGGTTGCCAACCGGCCAAGAATCGATGTGAAAGTACTTTTCGCACCATATTCGGCTTCGTTGGGAAGAATCCCGTTTCGAATGTCTGCAAATAGGTCATGGTGCTCTTGCTGGTGTCCGCTTCGCTGCCCTTTGCCTTCTTTGCATTTAAAGATCTCTTGGCCATCGTTGTTGAAAATTTGACCTTTGCTAATGTCGGCGTAACCATCCGCCCCATGCGTATGTTCGCTGACCGAACGCCAAGTTTCGGGGATGTGTCGACAGTGGCTTAGCAGTCGATGACCATTTGCGTAAGTGAACTCGACGGCGTGGTGATCAAAAATCTGCCCGTTTTCGATTCCTGTTCGGACTTCTCGACCGCCCATGCCTTGGGCCTTCACAGGGAAATCGTCTAACAACCAATTGGCGACATCCAAGTTGTGAATGTGCTGCTCAACGATATGGTCGCCACAGAGCCAATTAAAGTAGTACCAGTTCTTCATTTGATATTGAAGTTCGGTTTCGCCTTCAACTCTTGGTCGTACCCAGACACCGGCACCATTCCAGTAAACTCGGGTATGGATCAATTTGCCAATAATACCATCCTGTAGTTTTTCGATGGTTTCTCGATAGGCCCGTTCATGACGACGTTGAAGCCCAACGGCTACGGCAAGTCCCTTTTGTTTGGCAACTTCGCCAGCACGAAGAACCCTGCGAACTCCAGGGGCATCAACGGCAACCGGTTTTTCCATGAAAACGTGTTTATCAGCTTCAATCGCTTTTTCGAAATGCAGCGGGCGGAATCCGGGTGGGGTTGCCAGAATGACCATGTCGATGTCGGACGCTAAAACATTTTCGTAGGCGTCAATCCCAACAAATTGTCGGTCTTTGGGGACGCGAACTTTGTCTTTGTGTTCGTTCGTGCAGGACTTTAAAGACGTATCGAGTCGATTCTGAAATGCATCCGCCATGGCTACAAGTTCGACCGGCCCACTGGTCGTATTCATGGCCTGAATAGCGGCTCCGGTCCCTCTTCCACCGCATCCAATTAATCCTAATTTGATTGTGTCGGTGCCAAACGCATGTGCTGAGCGAGCAATCGAAAGCCCCGGGGTTACAAGGCCAGCCGCGACTCCCGCAGCTGCAATTTTAGAGCCGTTTTGCAAAAATTCGCGGCGGTTATTTTGGTCACTTTGTGGTTTGGTCACTTACAATCTCCTTAATGATTATCGCTTTCAACGATCACAGAAATGGTTGAGTCTGTCTCGGATTTTAACTTCACGCACAGTTTCCTTCAACTTTGCGGCTGTTTTATCCGCTTTCGGTTTTCATTCTAGTATCGGACGGTTCAGGCAGTCGGAATCTTGAAAAAAATGTAAGTCAAACAAATCTTCGACGTCCCGATTTACAATTTCCAATCGTGGCGTTTTTGCTAAGGGATTGAAATTTGTCATTCGCCATAGCATAGACTCGTTAAAGTTGGATAACGGTCCTTGAGTCTATAGATGGATCAAAAAAGCATGATCTCAAAACGTTTATCTTGCTTGGACGCTCGAAAGTCTGGGTGTTCAAGAACGAAAGTTAAAACCTCGAATCGGTCAAACATTTTTTTACGAAACCTAGTTCTCGGGTTGGCATGGGCTTTCACTTTGC
>JBCCSJ010000515.1:0-2145 GCA_039200505.1 Planctomycetota bacterium
GTAGTTTCGCAAAACGGGAAACTCTGAAAGTTCTCAGTAATTTAATTTCCAGTTGCTCGTCCCACGGGCCGTCTGCTCGTAGTGCTGTTAAGTTGAAAATGAAATCCCAATCCAACTCTGGGCTCGTTCCATTTGCATTCTCGACAAACCAGCAGTTTCGGTCTTTTTTAGATTGAATCCGGTTCATCCCTCTCAAAAATGGAGAAATCCCAATGAAGCTACAGGTTGTCGCGATGACAACGATACTGTTTTTGACTTGTGGCCTTTTATGCCATGCTCAGTCTCAATCCAAACAGAACGGTCCACTTAAAGTGGGCGATCAAATCACCCCGTTTAAGCTTACCAGCTTGGACGACGAAGTCATCGATTCTAGTGAACAGTTTGGCCGTTCAGGTCGCCCCGCGGTGCTCTTATTTTCGCGTGCACACTGGTGACCTTTCTGCATGAGACAGCTCGGGGAGCTGAACAAGCAGGCCAAAAAATTTGAACAAGTAGAAGCCGATGTGATCGTAATTTTTCGAGAAGAATCCCAAGGCGTTGAAGGCTTGAAAAAAATCAAAAGCAACACCAAAACCAAATTTAAATTGGCCCTTGATTTCCAGAAAAAACAGACCAGCAGGTTTTCAACCGGCCGTCGAGAATTTTCAAGTTACGTCGTCGATAAAGATGGTGTCATTCAAAAAATCGTCACTGGTGACCTTAAGAATCGGGCGAAATCGAACCAGCTTTTAAGTGCATTGAAACGACTTTCGACAGGATCAAAACAAGGTCCTTCTTCAAAATCCGGATCCGGATCAAAGGCTTCCAAGGGGAGCGGTAAGAAATAAACCGATCGGGTAGGGCAAAATTTAAGGATTGGCGATTCGTCCGGGCTGGGTTGGCTTGGTTGAAGAGCCAATCTTTTTTTATTTCCCAGCCTAGTCCACGGGTTGCGTCTACAATTTATTGGCCATGATGCGGAAGGAATGAGCCACCGGCGTCAACAGGCTAACGCTTAACCAGCTCGGTTTTTCATCAACATCCCGTCATTAGCATTTAAAAGCAGAATCAAATAGCAGAACCTCGATTAGCTGGTCGGGAAACGCAACGCAAAAACCCAATCCGGTCAGATTTCATTGAGATCAATCTAGCTCCGATCGAAATTGACGAACAAATCGCCATTGGTAGTTTTTAAAGCGCTCACCAAATACCGACGACGCCCAGTTTCACAAAAACAGGATTCCAAGATGTCCTCACAAAACAACACCCCAAATATAACCCCGGCGAATTGGTGCCTCATTTCCGTCGACATTCCAGTCGCAGCCAGCGTGGAACGAACTTGGGAAGCCCTCATCCACGAAACGAATCAGTGGTGGTTACCCGACTTTCGTTGCGTCGCAGCAGAATCGGTTGTCTCAATCGATACCGCACCGCTCGGAATGGGTTTGCACGAAGTCGCTGGCGACGAATGGTTGTCATGGTTCCAGGTCCAAATGTATCTGCCAAGTAAACTCCAGATCCATCTTGTTGGAAATCTTGCTTTCAATTGGGGCGGGCCTGCAACCAGCGGCTTATCCCTTGCAGTTGTGAATCAGGATGACAAATCGGTGCTGCAATTGCGCGAAGCAAGATTTGGACGAGTAGAAGGTTCTGCTATGTCAACTTGCCAAAAAGACTGGGGAACCTTGTTCACAAAGGGATTCCAGCACTACGTCGAATCAGCGTAGTTTCTCGAAAGACCAAATTAGGATACAAGAGCGTAGATACGTAGGTAAACCAGATCTATTTTATGTTTGGATCTAAAAGACTGAGTACCAGGTGTTCCGCCCGTGCCAAGATCAAATCAAACGTGAGATGCAATGTTTGGGCGATGATTTCCTCCGAGATCTTTGAAGACTGGATAATTTGAGAAGTTTGAATGTCGATTCAATGTAAAATTTTATTCGTCCTTCCGCATTTCCGAACCGGGGGAGCCGAAAGGGTATTGATTAATATACTCAACCATCTGGATAACAATGACTTTGATGTGCATCTTTGTGTTATTAATCGAGAGGGAGAATTGAGAGGAAGCGTGGCAGATCACGTAGAAATCCATGATCTAAATTTGAAACGCACGATTCACTCAGTCAGGCCGCTGTATCGTTTGGTAAATCAACTCAAACCGGA
>JBCCSJ010000516.1:0-2092 GCA_039200505.1 Planctomycetota bacterium
CGTTAGGAATGTCGATCGTGCTAGTCGTATGATCCGATGTATAAGTCGCGGCAAATCGCTGGGTGGTCACCAGCAAGATTTCGCGTGCTTTTTGTTCACAAATCTCCTTCATCTTCCGTTCGTGCTTGAGGATTCGACCACCTACTTCGTCGGCGAGTTCATCTTCAAGCAATTTCAGCAATCTTTTTTGAGCGTCTTTTTTGCTCAAGCCCGTCACTTGGTGAAGCTGCTTCCGCTGCTTCTCCAAAATTTCGGTTAGATCCGTTTCGGTTTGAGTAATCTGTTCCAGCTTGACCTTGATTCGATTCTGATTCGACTGGATAAACTGTTCTTGCTTTCGAAGATCGTCTTTCTGCTGGTTCAACTGAGTCTCTTGCTTATCCAGCTTTCTTTCGCGCTGATGGAGTTTTTCTCTGGCTTTTCCCAGCTTTCTTTCGGATTCCGCCTCCAGCTTGAGTTGCATCTCTTTGCACTGGATTTCGGTATCTTTAAGTCTGTTTTCAGCGTCTCGATTGGCCTTTTCGACGATTGCTTCGGCATTCGCTTTCGCTCCTCGCACAACGATCAGAAAATAAAGAAATACTGCGCCCGCACCGAGTACGAGCCCTGCAATCCCTAATCCAATCTCAGACGAAGTCAGGGCAATCAACGGAGTCATCCCGATCATCCTTCATCACTCCCTATTTCTAAAGGTGACGATCGCAAGGGCGGCAAGGAATTAAAACGGGTTGGTTTCAACCCTGATCAGGAGTTTTCTCAGGAGGCTGTTTTTCCTCCTTTTTCGTTTCGTGAAATTTCCAGCCTTTCAAACCAGAATCCAAAGACAAGCGATCAATGGACTTGATTTCGTACACCTGCCAGGTGAGCCACCTGGCCGAAGGTACGTATTTAACCGAAACCGATGCCCAACCCACGATTGGAATCCAAATTGCTAAATCCAGATCACCAGAGGACCGCAGTCGATTTTGACGCGAAAGTCTGGACAGATTTAGGGCGACTGGAGACAGTCGCAATAAGATGCTCAGGATGATGTAAATCAAATCCATTGCTTTCCAAGCGTTGGCGGTATCTAGAACGTAACCAACCGAATCATTTGTTTGTCTTACCGACCAAGCAACAATTTTGTGTCACCAAGTCTTTGTTAAAATCGATGGGAAACATGCCGCCGTTGAGTCGCCGGTAATCTCCCTGCCTATATAGTATCACAAAGGCAACCAAAAACACAATCGACAGTCATTCATTTGGGATCTTCACAAGACAATTCGCTCTTCAAAACACTCGAAAAAACGATTCGATTCGAGCAATTCAAAAATGTCCGAGCTTTACTAGCCATCTCGGGCGGTTCCGATAGTGTCGCGCTTTTTCGCATTATCGATTCTTACCTTCAAACCCATCCAATCGACGTCAAACACAACGTCATCCTTGCCCATATCAATCATCAGACGCGAGGTCAGTTATCTGAGCAGGATGAGGAGTTCGTGAAGTCACTCGGCAATCAATTTGGTTACGCCGTTCACACCCGAAAAATTGAGGAACGTTTTGATTCTGAGGATCGACTTCGGAATGCAAGATACATTGAATTGAAAAGTTTGGCTGGACAATTGGGATGTCGCTACCTGCTGACCGCACACCACCTGAATGACCAAATTGAAACAATTCTATTCCGAGTCTTCCGCGGAACTGGTCTTCGCGGACTCGCCGGAATTCCGAAAGTAAGAGTCGATAATGAATACCTGACAATCCTCCGTCCGTTTCTGTCGGTCCCCAAATCGTTGCTTTTAAAATACCTCGACGAGATTGGGCAGGGCTTTCGGATAGATCTTAGCAATGACGATGAAAAATTTAGTCGCAATTTTATCCGTCATGAAATCGTCCCGCTGATCGAAAGTCGATTTGGGAGCGAGTCGTTATCGAGGATTTCAAAATTAGCCGACCAAGCGAAACAAGCTTCCCAATGGCTGGATGTCGAGGCCGAAATCATCCTCAAAAATTCAACGATTGTTGCCACGAAATCGAAAGTCGAGTTGCACCGCAAAAATTTGCAGCACGTCAACCGCCATCTTTTGCGTCAAATGCTTAATTTGATTTGGAA
>JBCCSJ010000517.1:0-2066 GCA_039200505.1 Planctomycetota bacterium
GTCGAAGCTGGCGGCATGATTTTGGATTCGAAAACGGAATCCGTTTGGGATATGGTCAACGGGAAGGCAGTTTCAGGACCTTTGGCGGGTAAATCTCTGCAGCGACTGACGGGAATTATTTCCTATGCTGAGAATTGGGAATATTTTTATCCGGATTGTGAATACTGGGAGCCGTAGCCGCTGTCGATCCATTTTTTGAATGTGTATTTAAATGTTATTTTCCGCGATTGGACTGTTAACGCCTTCTGTCGGAAGATCCAATCGCCCGTTATTCACCCTTTTAGCCGGAAGGTGTAAGTCGCTGTTTTCGGCATCTTCTGCCAGAAGGTGCAAGGGTGAAAAGCGTCTGTAGGCATCTTCTGCCGGAAGGTGCGCACTCGGAATGCCAACGCCTCAACCGACAGGTTCCATCGGCAGGATCGATCCCAGCCGATTTTGACGTTTTGAACGAATTGGTGTCATCTTGATTCCCGGTTGCCCAATATCTGGATTGCGTTACCGCTCGATTCCGCCCTATTACTTACGGTTCTTGTTGAATCAAAAGACATTGCCAAAACGCTGGCAAAACCACGCCGCTTTTCTAGTCTCTAAAACTGACGCAAGCACTTTAATCGCCCCTGTTTTTTCGAACTCTTTTGACAGTTTGGTTTGACATGTCCAGGGCTTTTAAGTCTACTAATTTTGCTTGTTGAGATTCGATCTCAACAGCTTTCAGAGTTCTCTCGTTACTCAATTAAGCATCGGTAATCCGAATGAAAAAATATTTTTTACTAGCGATGGCGTTGTGTTTTTGCGAGGTAGCCTTAGCGGCGCCCGTATTGCAACAGTCCGAGGAAATTACAACCGTCAGCACCAAGTCGCCGGACGATACGGCTTCCAAGGAAGCGTTGGTTGAAGACAAAGAAAAAGTTGTATCCACCGTTAAGTTCCACCGGCCTATGAAGGAACGGTTGACCAGTTTTGGAGCGGCTGTTCTTGGCGAATATTTATACGTGTTCAGCGGCCATGATGGCGAAGCTCACGGGTTTGGCAAAGATCAGCTTTGCAATCATTTTCGACGAATCAAATTTGATGATCCCAAAGCAGATTGGGAAGATTTGGCAATGCACGATCCGGCCCAAAGCGTGGCTTTGGTTTCGGATGGAGAGTATCTCTATCGGATCGGTGGACTTAGTTTTTTAAATGCGGATTCGTCTGAGAAAGCAAACTTTAAATCGACCGACTATTTCGCTCGCTACGACGTTGAAAAGAATGAGTGGAAAAGTTTGCCATCGCTGCCGAGCCCTCGATCATCTTTGGATGCTGCTGTCGTTGGGCGAAAGGTATTCGTAGCTGGGGGTTGGAATCTGCAGGGTGAAGGTTCACGGAATGCTGAGTGGCGCGAAAACATCCTTGAGTTCGATCTCGATTTACCGGAAGCGGGTTGGAAGGAAGTCGAAGGGCCGGGCTATAAATCTCGAGCCATTTCGACAGCCGCTTACAACGGCAAATTCTATCTGTTTGGCGGAATTCAAGACCGCGGCATGACTCGTAAGGTTTCCGTTTATGATCCTGAGTCAGAGTCTTGGTCGGAAGCCCCGGAATTGGTGGCCGACAATCGGATGGCTGGTTTTGCGACCAGTTCTTTTGCCACTGGTGGCAAACTATATGTTACAGGATATTCAGGCATTGTTTACGCTTTATCTGAGGATGAGAAAGAGTGGGAACATTGTGGGCGTCTGATGTACCCTCGTTTCTTCTTAAGGCTGCTTCCAGCCGGCGACGATCGCCTGCTCGCTGTCGGTGGTTCCTCTAGCATTATCGGGCGAACTGCCAGTATAGAATCGTTTGAGATTACCGACGAAACTCCCGATATGCGAATCACTCAGTGGTCCGTCGATTTCGGGGGCAAAGCCAAGCATAGCCAGTCGCTACTTTTTGCGAACAATAAGCTTTATGCATTCGGTGGAAACGCAAGCCGTAGGGCTCACGACTTTTCGGAAGATGCTTTCGTCGATGAGTCGTTTGTTTTAGATTTAGAGTCGCGGTGATGGGAGCCGCGGGCGAAAAATACACAACCCGGTAAA
>JBCCSJ010000518.1:0-1939 GCA_039200505.1 Planctomycetota bacterium
CAACACTCGACGATGCCGTCAGGGCCGCCGATAACCAAAACGTCAAGGTGTTGATTGCCCAGATCGGTCCCGATGATGTTGAAATCAATTTGCCGACCCGGCATAAGTTCAAGCGATTGAGAGGCAACTTTAAAGAGACTCTCTCTTCGGAAGTTTTCGATTTTACGGGGCGTTTCCAATATACCGTCGCCCAGCCGGGCCAGGAGAACGGCACCGTTAAACGGATGGGGCAAGCGATTCGGGTATCTAACATCAAAGTAAATACCGACTACGAAGTGCGTCCGCTTTCGGTCAATGGAAATCATTCTCCGTTTCCGATCACATTGAGTGGTGGTGAAGATTACCGTTTTATATTTGGCGAAAATGGAATTCGCCCGGATCGAAAAGGAATTGACTCGGTCGTCGAAGGATTTGGTGATCCTCAAACGACCGATGGGTTTTTGTTGGGTAACGACAAGTACCGAGTCGGAAGAATTACCGGCTCTGCCGGCAACATCCGATTCGCGTTTGCCAATCTATTTGGGCCTAGTCGATATCCGAATCGAGTATGGGGCTTGTTTTCGGAATCGGGGAACGAGAAAGCTTTTCGATTCGATGTTTTTCGTCCAACACGAGAATTTGCCAACGGCGTGCCCACCTATGATTTTTTGATGCCGGACCGTCATCGAATGAAAAAGGTTGATTTGACGCTGTTCGTCAAACCACCGGACAAGCAGAAGTTTAACTTGGATGAATCTGATCGTATGCTCAAAATCGAGGGTATCGGAAAAGGGGAATTCAAGGGACTCAAATACGAAATCACTCGCGATGGTCCAGTGAAGTATCAAGTCAAGGTGATGGCAGAAAACGGAATTCACGTCCCTATTCACGTCGCCTGTCCCGACAGTGTTCCCGTCGAAGAAGGGGGATCCGCGGTGGTGCGAACGGTAGAATTCGAAGGATCCCAAAGAATCTCTGAAACTTTTCAGTTTGAAGTGCCTGAATCGCGAGCAGGTCTTTTTCGTTGTTATCTTTTTGCTTCGACTTCTGACGAATTTGAACAGTGGATGCAAAATGGGCTGGTCGAATCCGAACCTACCCAAGTTCAGGATCCGGTTTTTGGCGACCTAGTCATTGCAATCCGGTTTAAAAATATTGAATTGAAGAAGTAGTCGAGCTCTTCAGGGCCATGAATAAATCAAAGCAGCATTGGCAGGAAGATTCCGGGGATTACACGAAATCCCAATACCTGTTTTATCTGATCATCACAGCCGTCCTGTTAGGTGGGATGGGTTGGCTTTATTACGTCAATGTGAAACCGAAGCCAGTGGCGTCGACTCATCTTGTGACTCTGTTTTCAGAACCGGGCGGAGAACTTCCTGTGGTTCCTTTTCACAGCGAAGACCTGGCGGCCCTTCATGATCTGATTCCAGAAGCGGCACAGCACGATTTCAGTTTTACCAATCTGACAAAAGAGAAAATTCAGGAGATCGTCGACGCCAGTAGAGATGGATTCAACGAAGTCAGCACCGTCATGATCTGGCTTTCGGGGGTCGGCGGTGTTCGAAATGAAAAGCCGGTCATACTTGGGTCCGATCCTGATGAGTATCGTACATTAGAGGAGTTGATCGGCGAACTGCAAGAATTCGATACCAAACAGGTTATCTTGGTCCTTGACTGTAACCATGGCTATGCGAATTACGAAGTTCATCTGAACGACGAACAGGTATCTGACATTAACCAGTTTGCAAAACTGGCTGCCGAACACTTCGCCACGCTTGAGGGAAAGGTTTCGGTGATCCAGTATGGCTTGGCAGCGGAAAAACCGATCCATTCGGTTGTAAGCCGCCGTTCTTTATTGAGCGTTGCAATCGAAAAGTCATTTTCGGCCGAAGCCAGAAAAAATTGGACCAGCCAAGAATTTGTCGAGGCACTGGATTCCCAGTGCCTGGCCTATGGC
>JBCCSJ010000519.1:0-1874 GCA_039200505.1 Planctomycetota bacterium
GTCCCGCGCAAGTTGCAAAAATTACCAACAGCGCCATAAGCTCGATAGCGTAAAAATAAGTCGGGGCAGTCCCCGGAATCCAAGGTGGCTGTGTCATGATGACCGAGATCAAAAAGATCGCGGCGGCCAGCGAAGCTAACCGAGTAAATAGCCCTAAAATCAACAGAACACCGATGATTGTGTCGAACCAAGGAATGATTCGGTCAATCATTTTGACAAAACTGTTATCTTGATCGAAATGTCGGAACATCGTGTAGCTGTCTCGATCCCCGATTTGATCATCGACGGCTAAGTCATTCACCTGACTCTCTAGCGAATCCCAAATTCCAGTAACCTCCGCTGTCCAGCCCCTTAATTTCGCGTTTCGGTCTTTTGCAATCGTTTGAACTTGGTCTCGAAGAGAATCAACGTAGATTGCAGCGACCTCTTTGTTTTCTCCATCACGGTCAAAACCTTCCAACCGGTCGGAGGTGGAAAAGTGTGCGATTAACTCAACTCGATTCAAATCAATCCAATCGTTAAGTTGAGCTTTATGCTCTTTGAAGATTTCTTCCAATCTTTCTCTTTGATTTCGAAGTTTTAGGATGTCATTTTCGTATTTGGCTCGCAACAGTTCCAATTCAAAGGTGTCTACCGATTTGTCTTGTTCGTCTCGAGCTACGCTGATGTCATCCGCGAGTTCTTTCCTCCGTTTTTTTAATTCAGCCTGTAATTCAGTGCTTCCGAAACCGTAGTAGGACGTTGCTTCGTCGAGGAATTCGTTCCAAATCATGAAAGTGAATTCTGGATCAACTGTTACCTTCTCTTCGCCAGAAACAGAATCCTTTTCAGTTTGAATGCATAGTCGTTCGGTCCCGTCTGGGTCGTCGAGCATTTGTTTGAACAAATCTGCGAACGGCCCCTTCGCCGCTGACAAAAATCCCCAAGACGAAAACCCGTATTGCAGCTTATTGGTTCCCTCTTTGTAAAAGTGAAAACCGACTACCACCCTCAATAGCATCAAAAAGATGAAGGCTAAACAGAGCTGAAATTTTGTGAGTTGAGAAAACAGAGTGCTACCCAGACGTAAATGTCAAATAAAGTGCGTCAATTCTCATTTTAGTTGACGTCCCAGAATTCGCCAAGTTTGCGTACCTAATACGATGCGCAATCGACCCTAAAAACTAACACATTTTTCTACAATAAATCGGTCGCAATAACGTTCAATCGTCTGACCCCCCAAGATTCCAACGACCGTTGGTAGGCTACATTTCATTACTGAAGCCTTCGTAACATCGCTTCGGCTAGATTACGTTCACGAGTGTTCAAGTCATTTAATTTTCGTTGCACAATCTTGGTTTGAATGATGGCTTCGTCTGATTTTCCCAATTCGTCGAAGCATTGAGCCAAAAGCTGATTGATCATCGGCGATTTAGGAAACTTTTTTTCCGCTGTTTTAAGGTCAACAATTGCTTCTTCAAACCGGCTCAATTTTTTAAGGTAGCTACCGCGGGACAAATAAAGATTTCCGTTTTCCGGATACATTTCAATTGCCAGCGTGATCATATCGAAAAGGTTTGGGATTTGATCCGAATAAATGCTTTCTGCAAGACGGACCAAATTGTCGACCACTAGCCCTGACTGAGGACCGGATTCTTTTGCGATCACCCAATGTTTTCGACCGGCTTCCAATTCTCCCAAAGCAATTTTTCTGACTCCCAGCAACGCGTGGACAACCGCCGGCGAACGTGACCCCACCAGAGCATCGGCGAGCCAGATATCATTCACTGTCGGATTCGTTGGATCGCGAGCAATCATTTTGCCTTTTTCGATGATAAAATAAGAAGTATGCGCCCAATCTTCTGGATTACCAATGAGCTTAGAGTACAATACCA
>JBCCSJ010000520.1:0-1852 GCA_039200505.1 Planctomycetota bacterium
CTAGAACATTTCCACTCAAAGGAAAATTATTTGCCAAAAATTGGGAGCCGACCACTTTGTCGACCGCGTTGTGTCGACCGACATCTTCTTGAACCCACATCTCTTCACTCGAAAAGTCGATGATGGCTGCGGCATGATTGCCACCTGTTAATTGAAACAGAGGTTGATGGTTCCGAAGCCTTTGAGGCAATTTGAGAATCCAATTCGGATCAAGTTCAAAGTCCTCAGTTATCGGCTGAACACCTTGCGCGCGAATCGAATCCAGTGATGCTTTCCCGCAGATTCCACAACTGGACGTAACGTAAAAATGACGTTGCAATTTTTCGATATGAAATGCAGTCTTTGGCGACAACTCAACACGGACGATGTTGCTATGAACTTCGCTCTCGGCAATCGTACCCACATGAGATATTGACAAAATATCGTCTGGCTTGGAAACAATATTTTCGGAAATTAAAAACCCGATCGCCAATTCAAAATCATACCCTGGCGTACGCATCGTTATTGCGAGACTCTTGCCACGTCGTTTTTCAAGTGGACCAAAAACGAGCCGAATCTCGACAGGGCTTTCGACAATGACAGGATCGATTTCGTCTTTGCAGCTGCCGGGACGATATCCTTGAATCTTAAAGCGTTCCGTCGATCGGTCATCCGTTGGCGAATCCATGGGAGAATCACTCTTTCAGGTTTTCTTTTTCCGTTTGAATTTTTCCAGCCAATCCGTCCAACTCGATTGCTGCGGACCAATTCAGCAAAGCCGCGATACTGGCATAGTCATCCGACCATTCGACAGGTTCTAATTCTGATGGCCATTGGACACTCGAATGCCGAACGAAGTCTGAATTCAAAACCTTTTGATTTCGTGTTAGCAGAACCCAACGCGTAAATATATCTGGATCCTTGGAAGTGAAATCCACCAAGATCGGTTTGATACCAAAGTGGTTTGCGTGCCCTTCAAGAACGGGTAACAGATTAATAAATCGGTTGGTGATATGTGCCACCAGAATTCCGTCTGGTTCAAGATTGTCAAAATAAAGTTCCATGCATTCTCGGGTCAGTAAATGCACAGGTATGGAATCACTCGAAAAAGCATCCATAAACAGAAGATCAAACTTTTGTTCCGGCTGCCTCTGCTGCATTTTTTTCAACTGAATTCTGCCATCCCCCAAGATAACAGTGGTATCGCCAGGACAATTTTCTAGGTAGGTAAAATATTGGCGGGCAATTTCTTCGACCATCGGGTTGATTTCAAAAAAAACGATGTCGTCGCCCGGATTGATCCATGTTGACATTGCCCCTGTCCCTAACCCAAGCACGGCTACACTGAGGTTTCGATTTTCAACTTGCTTTGAATCTCGCAACGCTTTGAAAGCGACCCCGACACCGCTGCCTGCTACGTAATAGCTGATATGCTGTCGAGCTTTATCAGGATCGAGGTACTGCCCACCGTGTTCAATTTGGCCGTTCACGAAACGGCGGTACCCTCGCGACTCGACATCTTCGACCGAAGCCAAACCGTATTCGTTTCGCCCTCGAAAAACGACACCCGATTTGTAAGTACTATCGGAAAAGTACAGAAAACTGGTCGCGATCATTCCCAATACCAGAACAATCAAAAATCCGAACGGAGCCACCCAAATTGGCAACACTCTTTGTTGGGACCTATAAAACCGATAGACCGCATTGGCCGCAATCAGCAAACTAATTGTCAAACCAACGTGAAATTCGCAGAATCCTGAAAACAGATAAGGGGCTATGCAAACAAAAATCCCACCCAAAGCTCCACCAATCGAAAGGCAAAGGTAAAACGAAGTCAATCGCTGCTTTGCCGGTTTACCTCTCTCCAGTTCCC
>JBCCSJ010000521.1:0-1827 GCA_039200505.1 Planctomycetota bacterium
CGCGACGTCACACGAGTCGATTCTGACTCTGATTTCTCGACCGTCGAAAACTTGAGCCATTCCGTTCAATAAAGCTTTGAAACTTGGGTGGTATCCCGGCGACTGTTAATTTGTATCGACAGTTGCTAACCGTCTAAATGGATTTGGCTTTCAATCCGATCTAACGCTCAGTACCAGTTCTGCTGACGAAGTTGTGCTAGCCCGCAGCACCGCTTCGCCCTGAGACCCACAGGTGGCTACGAGCTTTATGCAAACAAGACCCAAAACCACGATGCCATTGGCCATCATCTGCTTTTTAGCGGTGTTGATAACCGGCCCAATTTGCATTGTTGCCGACGAAAATTTACCGACCAAAAACTCCATTGCTACTGCAAATGAGTTTCCAGCATCCAAACAGCGTCGCCAAACTCCATTGGTACTCGCCGTCGAAAGTTGCCGCAGGTCAGTTGTCAACCTTCGAGGTCGAAAAACGATTCCGGCAGAACCAGGCGACGGTCAGTCTTCGAAACTCAAGCAGGTGAATGGCATGGGAACGGGAGTCGTCATCGATTCACGAGGCTATGTCTTGACCAACTACCATGTTGTCGAAGGTGTCCGAGTGATCGAAGTCAGCACCTATGACCGCCAAAAGACAACCGCTGAATTGATCGCGCATGACCCAGCCACCGATTTAGCGATTCTAAAAATCGAAACTCGCAATCCGTTACCGCCCATCACGATCGGTACCTCTTCCGACTTGATGCTTGGAGAAAACGTAAGTGCGATTGGAAACGCCTACGGTTATGAGCACACCGTCACGAAGGGGATCATCAGCGCTTTAAAAAGATCGGTCAAAGTTAACGACGAACAAATCTATCGCAACTTGATCCAGACTGACGCAGCCATCAACCCGGGCAATTCGGGTGGTCCGCTACTAAACATCAATGGGGATATGATCGGAATTGTTGTTGCTGTTCGTATCGGTGCTCAAGGGATCGCATTTGCCATCCCGGTCAATCAAGCTTTGGAGACAGCGTCTGAATTGCTGAGCCAAATCCAACCCAAAGGTCTTTATCACGGCATGACTGTCAGGACCACCTTCGTGGAAGATCACCCTCAGCTTGTCGTTGATTCAATAGCCTCTGACAGCCCAGCTGAGAAAGCCGGCATGACCAGAGGCGATCAAATCCTCACAATCAATGGGCGTAAAGTGTCCAGAGAATTAGATTTTCAAAAAGAGCTAGTTGGAATTCAGGCGGATAGTCAGCTTAAGATCGGAGTTGCGGATTCCGACCAAGTAAGCGAGTTGACGGTTCAATTAGAAAAGAAAAATCAAATTCCAAAGTCTTCCTCCAGCATTGCATGGAAGGCTTTGGGAATGATGCTGGTTCCAGCTTCCGATTCTGAAATGGTCGGGCGGCATCCGAATTATGAAAAAGGGCTTCGCGTGACTCGTGTCAAACCTGGCAGCCCGGCAGATGCCGAAGGCGTGATGCCGGGCGATATCTTGGTCGCCATGCACGGCTGGAAAATCGAATCGCTAGAAAATATGGCCTATGTGCTTGAACGGGAAGAGATCGAAGACCAAAAAGAATTTATGTTTTTCATTTTAAGAGATAAAGAACGGTTGTGGGGACAAATGCGCGTGGCCAACTTGCCACGCCAATAACGGGGCTGCTGCTTTCGACTCTCCCGTGAGATGAGTCTGAACTTCCCCAACCGTCACAACGAAAACCGCCAGGTTGCCGAAAACCTGGCGGTTTTCTTTTTGCCTTTTCCACATTTGGTAAAATCAAACGAATCGAATCTTGAAGATCGGTGATCACACCAGACTAACAAAATCAAAAC
>JBCCSJ010000522.1:0-1741 GCA_039200505.1 Planctomycetota bacterium
CCGATCCCGAAGAGGTGATGCCGCCCCCCGAAATCCACAAAGACCTCGAACCGGCGGAAAAAGAGTTAATCAAAAAGTGGATTCAATCGGGTGCTAAGTTCGAAGTTCATTGGTCTTTTCAGAAAATTGCTTCACCTAAAAAACCGACGGTGGATGATCCACGATTCGCTCGAACCGCCATTGATTCTTTTGTTTACCAACGCATGCGAAGCCAAGGTCTGCATCCTTCGCCTCCAGCCACCAAGGAAGCTCTGATTCGTCGAGTGACGCTCGATCTAACCGGACTGCCTCCAACGCTAGAGGAAGTTGAGGCTTTCGTCGCTGACCAGAGCCCCGATGCTTACGAAAAAGTAGTCAATCGATTGTTGGCGTCTCCTGCTTTTGGAGAACGAATGGCTGTTGATTGGTTGGATTTAGCAAGATACGGAGATACCAGCGTCTTCCATGCCGATGGTCCGAGGGATATGTGGCGGTGGAGAGATTGGGTTGTTGAAGCCTACAACCAGAATATGCCATTTGATCAATTTACGGTGCGGCAGCTTGCTGGTGACCTGCTCCCCAATGCGACTCTGGAAGATCAAATTGCGTCGGGGTTCAATCGAAACAATGCTTCGACTGACGAAGGCGGCGCGATCGCCGAAGAGTTCAGGGTCGAGTACGCGGTGGATCGTGTCAAAACAACGAGCATGGTTTGGATGGGCCTATCGATGGAATGCGCCCAATGTCACGATCACAAATATGATCCGATTAGCCAGGAAGACTACTACCGATTTTTTGCTTTCTTTAATCAAGCCGCCGACCCGGGCATGCAAACTCGACGGGGCAACCAGTCACCCATCGTTAACGTGATGGACGAGGCTAAATTGGCCCAAGTCCCCACGATCCAATCAAAAATGGATGGACTGACTGAAGAACTGGAACAATTGAAGCAGGGTCAAAAGTCTGCCTCTGTCCATTGGTTGGCGAATCCCGAAATTGCTGCCGGTAAAAGCCCTATCCCGGAAGACATGTCGTCGTTTTTCACATTCGATGCAGGGGCGAAAAATAAAATCGTCAATCAAACGAATCCGGATGACAAAATAAAGACAGTTGGAAAGACGAAATTCCCTGAAGGTAAATTCGGTAAAGCGATTCAGACACGTGGCAACGAGTATCTTTCTTCTGAAACCACCGCTGCTAATTTTGCGGGTGATACAGCGATCTCATTTGGTTGTTGGGTCAAGCTTTCGGGGGCTCAAAATGGTGCGGCCATCGCAAGAATGGACGAAGGGAATTCACATGTCGGTTTCGATCTGTACCTTCAAAACAATGGAGTCGGGGCTCACTTTATCCACAAATGGCCCTCGGACGCGATTAAAGTCATAGCTGATAAAAAGCTGGAGAAAAATCAGTGGTACCATCTGTTCATTACCTATGACGGATCCAAGTCGGCCAAGGGGATCCGGGTTTACGTCAACGGAGAATTGCTGCCGGCAAAGCCCTCTCACGATCAGTTGACAGGTTCGACCCAAACCAAAACGCCGTTCACAGTGGGGCGTAGGAAAAACAGTTCGCAGTTCAATGGCTTGGTCGATGACGTTCGAGTTTACGACCGCGAATTGACATCCTCTGAAGTTGGGATGATCGCCGAAGCAGACCCGTTTCCCGGATTGCTTGCCGTGGCACCTGAAGAAAGAACCGACCAACAGAAAGACGAGCTATTCAAAATATTTTTAGAGCGACAAGTGCCTCGATATGGTGA
>JBCCSJ010000523.1:0-1733 GCA_039200505.1 Planctomycetota bacterium
AAAACGCAAAAGCAAAAATTTTGCCACCTTCCAATTGATGGACAACGTTATGTCCATCGAAATTATCAAGCAAGCAAAGAAAGACGGCTTTGATCTTATCGAGGGTGTTTCTTCAACGGGTAAGCTCACAGTCGTTCGTGAAAAGGAAGGTAACGTCAAGAAAGTTCCGACGAGGCAAACTGCCAAACAAAGTCCAAATACGATTCAACTGCCCAAGAAACGCGGCAAAGCGGGCAAGCACGTGGAAGCCCTGCTTCCTGAAGTCGAAAAGTGTTTTTCCTGGAACCAGGCTTGTTTCGTTGAGAAAGGTAGAAAGTCGTTTGCCGCGGTCGTGAGTTTTTCTGCTCCCATCGAGGGCACGAACATTCATGGCACTCCGTACAAAATTGGATGTAAGATAGAAGCTGTGATATCCACACTTAGCAAAGATGGCTCGATGACAAACGAGGAGCACAAGACTTTTCGCGGTTGGCCGAACGGGATTAATCGAGCCTTCGAATGGGTCGCGAAGAGAACGCAAGGCGGAGTTCTGTGGACAAAACGATTCGAGCTGAATCGAAATTTTTGGGACAAGAAGAAATTGAAAAACCACAAAGCAGCAGAATCGCTCGCCCTCGCCGCGTGGCACGAAGTTTTTGGACTCGACGACAAGTAACTTCTGACGAGACCGTACTCAAGTCGCTCTGCTAGTTCAGTTGACGGATCGACCGGTTTTTCAACCCTTTTGGAGTCTGCTATCCGCTTTGGTCAATTCAGCGCGGCCGAAGCTGGTCGACGTGTTTTTTTAGCTCTAACAGATGAGCCCAATGAGCCCTCTGACTGGTTCCACCGGCTTCCGAGACGGTCATTAAGGCAACGCGGATTGTCAGCAGGACGTTTTCATTTCGTTTAAACTTGCTGGAGGAAACCAATGTAATACGCACGTTCAAAGCCGCATGACGACCTGCACTCATTCGAGGTTTCAGGTTTAAGAGGATCGAAACATTATCGTCTTTGGAGCAAACCAATGAACCAATGGGAATCAGATTTCCGGTATCCAGCAATGCAAGCATCGATGGCGATCGTTGCAGATGAGCAGTTGGATGATTTGAGTGGCTGCCAATTTTCGTTTTGCCTACCGGTGTTCTCAAAGCCGGTCAATTCGTGGATCAACCCTGGTAGACTTTCGCTGTTGTTTCTTGTCTTGGGATTCGGCGGCTTGATCTGTGGCGGATTGATGGCATTCAAAGCAGAGCAAGATCTGGAAACGAACTTTACTTGGGTATTGATTGCACTGGCTTGCGGTGTTTCGGGAATCGCGTTTCTTTTACTACCCGCGTTACTTCAGAAACGCATCAATAGCTGGTTCATTGGCGATCGTGGCAAAGCCTTGGTTGCCAAATCACGAGGTGGCGATTTGATATACTGCGAACTGGGCGACTCAAGCAATCCGAAACTCACAATCGACGGCGACGACAACGTCATTGTCCTGCTCGACAAGGTGAACGAGAGGTTGCTGATTGAAGGAGTTGCGGCAAGCTACCAGATTCGAAAACAGGATGTTCGCTCAATCCAAAACTTTGAATTCATGGGCTGCATCGGTGCAGACATTGTTTACCAGATTGGTTCGGCAACCACACTGAGACTAGGCATCGCAAGTGCGGACATCAAAAAGGAGTTGACTCGCCAAATACCATTTCTGTCCTTCATTAAGAAAGACTGGTCGAGGAATCGCATACTCGACGCTGTGGTCG
>JBCCSJ010000524.1:0-1732 GCA_039200505.1 Planctomycetota bacterium
ATCCATTCAAATCGTCCCCAATTTTTGGTTTCGATCGTTTTTGATCCCCCTAATCGTTCTGGCAGGACTTCCGGCTGCATCTTCGGCTCAACAATTTGAGCCGTCGAAAATAGAGAATAACAATCTCTGGAAAACGAAAAAGCTAGTTGAACTGACCACTCGATTGGAAAGCCCAGACTTATCCGATTCCGACGTGATCGAATGCCGGGCTCAAATTCAGTGGTTGCAAAACTGGGATCCCGAAACAGGACTTTCCAGCCTTGGTTGGCACCTCCCGACCCAAACTAAGCAGACCGAACCTTTGCTCGATTCTCCTTCTGCTCAAGCTTTACGCAGAAAACTTGAAGGGCTCAAAGACAATCCGATGACAGAGGGAAACGACAAACCCCTCATACAATGGATTCAATCCAAAATGGAAGCTAGGACGCTCGACTTAACCACCCTTCAAACTGCCTTCCATTGGGTTGATGACATCCAGCGCAGGAAACAACATCTGACGCTGCTGGATCACTTATCAAGAAGCTACATCGAAAAAATTGAAAAATCCCAAGTCGGATCCAAGCAGCGACACCTTTTATTGCAGTTCGCTTGGTATCGCCGAGCAAGGGCTTTGGCGTATCAAGAGCTACCGGATGTGGTGGCAAAGAATCCGATCCAAGACCCGGCAGAACTCGACCGAAAGATTCGCGAGTCATACAAACAACTGAAAAACTATGCTGGAGAAGGGAGACCTGAATTTATCCTTCTGGATATCCGAATGCTTCGTAGAAACGAAAAATTTGGGTCCGCAATCGTTCTATTAGAACAGTTTCAATCATCGATCCTCCGAAAATGGTATTTGAAGAAGCGAAGAGACTTGCTCGAAAAATTGGATTGGCAACCGCCCTTTAAAGACGCGGTTGAACAATTCAAAAATGAGTTCCCAAATCTGGATATTTAGCTTTGACTGCTTTTGCCGAAGAGTCGCTTAGGAGATTAAAACAGATCATCGAATGTCAAGCTCTTTGGGACGATAGACATCGAATAGCGACGCTGGCAATTCGGAATTTAATTCCATCCACGAATCGACCTGTAGATCAAAATGAGCGATTGCAGCGGTCGGCATCGATTCGTAGGACCCCGATAGTGACTCAACTAATTCTTCCAATCCTGGATTGTGCCCGACTAACATCAAACGATTCACTTCGTCGCGATGCATCTCTAACAGAAAATCGGTATAAACGTCGGCGGCTGCCAGATAAAAATCTCGATTGAATTCAAGCTCAGTCGATCGATTCGAGGGGCAACTTTGGATGAATAATTCGGCCGTCGTTTGAGCCCGGTTGGCGGTGGAAGAAACAATCAGATCAGGCCAAATCCCATTTTCATCAACAAACTGAGCAATCTGGGGAGTCACACGCAGGCCTCGACGATTTAATGGCCGATCATAGTCTCGCATCGACGGTTCGTCCCAGCTGGACTTAGCGTGTCGCATAATTAATACTTGCTTCGACATCATTTACGATCTTTCAACCGATCTAAACTTCCAATAATTCCAGCATGCCGCCGGCAGACGATAAGCGGTTTGAGCAATTTTAAAAGTCCAGTTCAAACAATTAGTTCGATTGGGCAAGCAAAATCACCGTTTTACAGGGAGAATCGACCCTGCGGGTAGTTTCGGGCGATAAACCGAGGATAGGATCGGATAAAATAGACGGCTGGTAAGGAAGCTCAGTACCCGACCGTGAAATCC
>JBCCSJ010000525.1:0-1592 GCA_039200505.1 Planctomycetota bacterium
CGCCGAACGGCATTGGCTTTTTGAGTTGAATCAAAAATTCTTCTAATGCGATACATTGATTTTTCCTGGTAGAATCTGAGTATAGCAAGTCAGATTCAAAAAATTCCGTTTGCATCAGAAGCAGGACAATGTCTTGGTTCAGCGGGAATTGGAATTTGAATCCGAGATTGCAGTATTGAAAAACGCATCCTGCTGACGAAATCTTGGCATCCTGCCAAGAAGGTTGTTCGCTTTGGACAAGACAATGAGATGATCCCGGTTCTTGAAGAAGTAATTGGAGACTTCAAAACCTGTCCATCTCGACCGTTGGTTCCAGGATTTCCAACGTTGCCAGAAGTGATTTGGAAAATCATATAGTTTGGAGTTGAGATGGACGATTGCAATTCGCCTAGAGGATGGGTTACCAATAGAATTTTTAGATTTGGAATACAGACTGAATTTCCTTTAGTGCTGATGTTCATGATCTTGTTGGCGACATGTGGTTGTGATCGTGTTATCGTGGTGAAAGGTACGGTCACAGACAAAGACTTGGTGCCAATACACGATGTTAAAGTCTCGCTGGCCACGATTGACGGACGCCAGTTATGTAATCCAACTACAACCGATGAAAATGGAATTTTTCTTTTGGATTGTATTGGCGGCACTTCTCGTTTTTTTCTTTTTGCTGAAAAGCCAGGATACGACATTCTTGAAAAAGAAATGGAAAACCCTTCACCGCAGGCGGAAACCAATTTGGTTCTCTACAAAACGCAGACAGGGACACCTAACGACTGACGCCGAAAAATTGTCAAAACATTGCCCGCATTGGGAGTTTGCCTAATCAACGGCGGTTTCCATGCGGGCATTTTTATTGGGCCATTGTTCCAACCTTACCGCCGCCGTAGCGATGTTGCCGAAGGGGTTGATGTTCGACGGCGACGGAAATCGGGTTGAATTTTCCAACGGAACAGAACGGCTTGAAGTTCGAGAGCGGTTGGCCATCAGGTTCCAAAGATAGATTGAGATGCCGCAAGAGTGAGGATTGCGAGGTACGACCAACCGGGCAACGAAAAATAGCCGTAAGATTAAGAACCTTTAATTGGCCTATCAGTTTAGCTAACGCGTGGCGGCTGATTATTGGTTCCAGCAAAACCGGCTTGGACCAGATTCAGATCGACATAGATCCTCCAGTTGACCGTCGACGTTTCAGTTTCGAGAACCTCCGAACCAAATCTGGACTTCCAAAAATGACCGGTCACTGCATCCCTCGATTGGAAAGCGTCGCAATGTGTTGGGCAAATCCCGGTCATCCCACTGGGCAGCCAAATCGGATCGACTGGGAAAATTTGGCGTGTGTGACTGGACGTGACCGAGTAGGCGACCCAGTCAATCGCGAAAATAGAAGCAAGATGGTCTAGCCGTTTGTGTCCCGCTCGGCAAGCGGGACGTACTGAAAAGCTCTTCTAACATAGCGATTCAAAATATGCAGATTCGGAATCTTACGGGGATCAATTGAATAATCTCTAGCTTGGCGAGCGGTGGTATAACTTATTGCCCCAAAGTGCCCCCAAGACCTTATTTCAAGAATGAAGAATTCGTTGCCGATCGAATTC
>JBCCSJ010000526.1:0-1569 GCA_039200505.1 Planctomycetota bacterium
AGGAACTTCGCCAACTTCAAATCCTTGGGCTCGTAAGGTGTGAGTATCGACTAAGTCGTAAGCTTGGTCGTTGGTAACCAAAGCCACATTTTTTCCTTCTGAAACAAAGTGGGATGCCAGCTTCCCAATCGCAGTCGTCTTGCCGGCGCCAAGAAATCCGCCAATCATTAAAAAGCGAATTTTTTTCATCGTATCTCCAAGTGAAATTGAGTGATTGGTTTGATTATAACGCGCCAGGGATGGCCAACAGGTTATCATCAATGTCCAAAAACGAATCAGGTAAAGTTTTGTCAGATAAAAAACTCGTCTCCGAAAATAGCCACTCGGTTTTGTCCAATCTGCGGTTCCCGTGGCCGATTACCACGGATTCGATTCGCAATTCGGTTTTGGCCGCGATCGATGAAGGATCTTGGGGAAACTATCATGCCCATTGGACCGAAGATTTGATCTCTGAGCTTTCTATCGCCTTTTCGATCGACCATGTCATGCTTTGTTCCAGCGGTACTTTTGCAGTGGAACTTGGTCTAAGAAGTTTGGGCGTCACACCGGAATCGGAAGTCATCCTTGCCGGGTACGATTTCCCCGGAAATTTCCGGTCGATAGAGTCAATTGGAGCGTTTCCAGTTTTGGTCGATGTGATTGAAAACGGTTGGGTCATTGACACGGACCAAGTCGCTTTAGCTCTGACTGAAAACACTTCGGCGGTGATCGTTTCGCACCTCCATGGTCAACTTGCCGACATCGAAGCCATCCGTGAAATCGTGAGTGATTGGAATCAGAATCATGACGGGAACGTAAAAATTCTTGAAGATGCCTGCCAAGTTCCAGGCGCAACGATTGGGTCGAAGAAATTAGGGACCTTGGGCGACGTCGGAGTGTTGAGTTTTGGCGGTAGCAAATTGCTTTCTGCAGGTCGCGGTGGTGCTATTTTGACTAACGAGGTGAGCTATTTTCAGCGAGCGGTTATTTTTTCTGAACGGGGCAATGATGCGTTTCCAATGTCGCAATTGCAAGCCGCTGCTCTTACTCCGCAAATCAGCACAATGGCCGGTTATCAAAAAAAGCGAAATGACAGAGCAGTTGAGTTGGTCAATTTGTTAAAGAATTTTGAGGAGATAGTGCCGCTTAAGCAAACCGTCGGAAACTGTGATACGACCTATTACAAACTTCCGTGGCTTTACCGCCCTAAAACCAATTCGCCTAACCGGGATGAATTGATAACGGCATTGGTTGAATTAGGATTGCCGGTTGGTGAAGGGTTTCGCGGATTCACCCGCCGTTCTTCTCGCAGGTGTCGCAAGGTGAATGATTTGTCCCATGCGATGGAAGCTTCTAAGAATACCGTGCTCCTCAGCCATCCCATTTTGCTGCATGATGAGATTAAGTTGGCATCAATCGAAAATGTAATCAAGAAAGCACTCGGAATTTGAATGAATCAACACGAATCTGAAACTGAATTTCGGGAACCCAAAGATTCGGACCTCAAAAGGTGGCGGGATAAATTGGCTCTGATCTTTGCGATTTTATTTCCTACATTGGTCACTTGGATCTATTTCGAATTACTCAAAA
>JBCCSJ010000527.1:0-1524 GCA_039200505.1 Planctomycetota bacterium
AAAGACGTTTTTTGTTTTTCGAGGAAAATTTCAATCCAGTATCGAGCCATTTCCGGTGAGATATAAGCCGGGGTACCGCCGGGACGAATCGTTGCGGGTTTGGTTAAATCAATGGCTTGTCCCCAGTCCACGACCAGCACTTCACCGAATTCACCCAGCATGACGTTATCGGGTTTGAGATCGCAGTGAAGGATGTTTTTGTCGTGGGCGAATCCGATGGCTTGGGCGACTTTTTTAAGGATCTCAAGATTCTTTTTCCGCCCCGTTTTGCGGATCGATTTAAGCCACGAACTTCCTCGGATCTCTTTCATCACGTAAAAAGGATTGATGTGTCCCGATTGGTTGATGGTCAATCCGATATCGTGAATCGGAACGATGTTAGGGTGCTCCAGTCGTCCCGTAAATTGAGCTTCTCTTAAAAACTCATTTTTGAGCTTCTCTTGTCGTTTGGCAGACGTCGTTTCGTCGACCTGTAAAACCTTGACCGCGACTTGGCGGTCCAGCGGCACTTGAACAGCCTGAAAAACGACTCCGTAGGCGCCCGCGCCTAAACGTTTTTGAACTTTGTAATCCTGAAGCTTCCCCGATTCCATTTCGCGTGAAACAGTTCGGGGCGGGATGACGGTATTGAGCGTCTTTGAGTAACTTTCGGCCGCCTCTTGAGCCGCGTTGGGATTGACGACTGTGTGCTCAGGAGCAGGGTCTGACTCTGGTTCTGGTTTGGATTTTGAACCTTCGCGGTTACTTTTTCCTGCAGCGATTCCCATCGGGTTAGAATCCGATTGGGTTTGATCGGGAATGGTCGAAGCTTCATGAAGGTCAAAATCGTAATCGACCTCAATCGTTGGACTGTTTTTAAATTGTTGATTCGCCCCTAACGTTGCCACAGGATCCACGTCGGCGAGTGGATAAAGGGATGCGAATTGGACAAGATCATCATCTACTGACATTCCGCCATCGTGTGCCAGCGTGGACTCCGCATCCGCAAGGGTCGCTTCATTTTTAATCGTAGCGTCCTTCGAATCCAGATCGGCCAAGTTTTCGTCGCCGAGATCAAACTCGACTTCGATTTCGTCGAAATCTTGATCACCTTCGAAATCTACAGTTTCGGGAAGTGCATCCCCCAAATCAGCATCTCCATCGTCCTGAGGAATCAATGTTTGATCATCCAACATTGCTCCACAGACAGGACAGGATTTTGGCAAGTTCCCCTCGGGAAAAGCGTGGCCACATTTTCGACAAGTCAACTTATTCATCAGTTTGGTCGTACGATTTTTCTGATTCCAAGATCCGTCTTTTAATTTTACGTTTTAGCCGGTCCAACCGACAAAAACCGGCACCTTCTAAATTGGGTTTGGATTGAGTTTTCATTTTAGACGCTGATGATTTTGCAGGTTCCGTCTCGGTTTGCAAAAACTTGGAAGCCAACAAAAGATTCAAAGCAAACAGACTTTTGTCTGGGGCGTTAAGCTCCAATTCATCTCGACTTCTTAAATTTGGCGACTCATTAGATTTTGGTTGGAC
>JBCCSJ010000528.1:0-1522 GCA_039200505.1 Planctomycetota bacterium
ACGCGACCCACAATCGTCGTCTTTTCGCAGTTTCCCGTATTTTTAATTCTTGTCTCGCATTTTCAACCTTCCGTTTTTCAAGTTCCTCGGAGACTTTGGCCGTGAATTTTTGGATTTGATTCAAAATATCGAAAGCGTCCTTAGGCCGATTGGCTGGGTTTGCGTCTAGGCATCGGATTGCCAATCTAATCAATTCCTCATCGGCTCCGCATGAATTCAGCCTACCGAACGCACTTTTTAACGCACCTGTAGTCGCCATTTGGATCAGTTCAGCTTGTGTGTTGGCAATGTAAGGCGGTTTGCCAGTAAGTAATTGACAAAGTATCGCGCCCAATGAAAAGACATCAGACTCTTTAGTGGCTGACAACGCATCGAGAGCCTGTTCGGGAGCCATGTACGCATAAGTTCCCAATGCTCCGACCTGAGTGTCGTCTAGTCCGGATCGTACGGTATCCGCAATGGGACGATCATCGGTGGGAACCATGTCAATTTTTGAATCAACTTGCTCGGGCTCTAAAATCTGCTTTGCCAGTCCCCAATCCATGACCTGCACTTCGCCGTGGCGTCCGATCATCACATTCTGCGGCTTCAAATCCCGGTGGATGATATTTCTGTCATGAGCGAAAGCCATCGCTTGACATATGGAACCAAAAGCTTGAACGCGTGTCATCCAATCTGCTGAATCTTGACCTTGAGGCTGATGTGAGAATGCCTGGTCCAGTTGCTGACCTTCGACAAGTTTCATTGCAAAATAGGGGCGGCCGTCTTGTAAGTATCCCATGTCGTGGATCGGGACAACAAAAGGATGGGTTAATTGACTGCAAATCTGGGCTTCCGCAAAAAAACGTCGGATGAGACTTGGGTCCATGGCGTGGCGAACTTTTAAAGTTTTGACAGCCACTAGACGGTTAAATTGCGAATCAAGCATTTTCCAAACGGATCCGAACCCTCCTACATCGATCAACCCAAGGCATTCGTACCGGGGCGTAAAGGGTTGTTTGATTGAATTCAGATCCAAATTAGAGTTGGAAAATGGCAGCGCCGACCACGTGAAAATTGCGAATGACTGTGAGTCCAAAAGGCTGCCGAGTCGTCTTTCGCAGTGACCACAGCTTTCTATATGCTCTTCGAGCGATGCCTTCGTCGCAATGTCAAGTTCGTCAGATAAATACGCCCGCAACTCCACGTCTGCTGGACAAGCTGATAAATATTTTGGTGGCATAGGTCCTAGATCCTCGACAAACTGGATCGAACAAGTGATCCTTCGAAATGAAAGAGAAGATACAAATTGCCATCAACAATCTGCTCGGGTGTCGAGACGCAACGTTATAGAGAGTGAGGGGCAAAAAGATCTAGTGATTCGGCACAGACGAATGCCTCATGCGAACTAGCGTAATCTGTTTTGACTGGAAAAACCAATGGTTTGGCGTTCTCAATTTGTTCCTTTGATTTTATTCATCGTTTTGGCATTCTCAGGACAGCTACGAGCAGAGTTAATTTTTCAACCAGAAAGCGTCACAAC